>DATGWB010000029.1:0-24736 GCA_035299725.1 Thermoplasmata archaeon | reverse complement strand
TCCCGCCATCGAGCGCCTGCGGGTCGGAGGACTCCTGGTCACGGACAACGTCCTCTGGGGCGGCGACGTGGCCCGCAAGGACCGATCGAGCGAGACCCAGGCCATCCGGACCTACAACGAACGGCTCGCGAAAGACCCGCGGATGATCGCGTCGATCGTGCCGCTCCGCGACGGCGTGTCGGTGGCCCTGAAAGTCCGCGACTAGGGACGGCCGACCTTCAACGCCGGCGCCACGTGGCGTGGCGCGACAGTTCCTCCCGTGACCATTTAATACAACGCATGGGCATGGAACCAGTCGCATGGGTCAGAGGGCACGCCGCGACCATCTCTTCGTCGAGACGGACGGCCAAGTCTATCTCGTCCGCGACCGCGGGAAACTTCGGTTCCCCCGGGCCGGCGAAAAACTTCCGTTTCCCACCGAACCGAACGGCGTCATGGACTTCGGCACCGACCGCGTGTTGCGGCAAAAGCCGCGACTCGATCACCATCCGGAAGAGTGGCTGGGTCGGGACGCGATTTTCGAGCGGACCGATGTCGACCCACTCGTGAAGCGCGCGATCTACACCACGATGATCCGCTGCGTCTCCGAGGTGATCCTCTCGAACGGCCCTCGGGTGCTGATGGTCAAAGCGGTCCGCGGTTTCTCGAAGGGATATTGGAACGTCCCCGGCGGGTTCATGGACTATGGCGAGAGCCCCGAGGTCGGCGTCGAACGCGAGGCAGAGGAGGAGATCGGCGTGGACATCCGGCTGGACGGCCTCCTGAACGTCTACGTCTCCGGTTTCCCCGGCAAGCCCGCGTACACCCTCGGATTCGTGTACAAGGGCCACGTCGCCTCCGAAGCGTTCCGCCTGAAACCGGACGAGATCGAGGACGTCGGGTGGTTCACCGTGGACAAGGCATTGACCCTCACCCGGAACCCCTTCGCGAAGTGGGCCCTCGTCGACTTCTTCCTTCAATCGAATGAGGCGCGATCCGCTTTGAGCGTGCATCGTCACGGCACCGCACCGCACGTCGGCGGTCCGGACCGACCGACGGTGTTCCTCGATCGAGACGGCGTGATCAACCGCGGGCGGGCCGGGTATGTCCGGACGCCGGACCAGTTCCAATTCCTGCCCGGTGCCATCCAAGGCATGCGGTTGCTTGCGGATCGCGGTTGGCAGCTCGTGATCGTGACTAACCAGGACGCTGCCGGCTGGAAGCTGCTCCCAGAAACGCAGTTGGCGAAGGTCCACGATCGGATGCTCGCGGGGCTCCGGAAGGCGGGCGTGCAGGTCGCGGAGACTTACTACTGCCCGCACAACGTGCTCTCGGACTGCGCGTGTCGCAAGCCGAGACCGGGGATGCTGCTCGCTGCAGCCCGAGACCTGGGCGCTCGTCCGCGATCGGCCTGGATGGTCGGCGACAAGCCCATGGATGTACAGACCGGCCGCGCGTTCGGTTGTCGGACCGCATGGGTCGGGCCGAAGGCATGGCGGCGGCGCTTCGCCGCGGAAGTTCGGCCGTGGTCTCCCGACGTCGTGGCGGATGGCCTCCTGGAGGCCGCCCGGGCCATCGTCCGGTACTCGGAAGATCCGGTCGTCGAGGCATCCCGCAAGTCCCGCGCGGATCCCACGATAACGTCATAGCCTGGCCGGGCCTTGCTTCTCCCGGCGAAGACGATGGTCCAGGAATACGGCCTCTTCATCGGCGGCAAGTGGCGGAAGTCCGAGGGGAAGCGCTTCGAGACGCACAACCCGGCGACCGGCGAGACGCTCGCGACGTTTCCCTTGGCCACCAACGAGGAGCTGAACCAGGCGGTCCGCCACGCCAAAGAAGCCTTCGAGCGCTGGAAGAAGACGCCCGCGCCGCGGCGCGGAGAGCTGCTGCTGGAGGCCGCCCGCATCTTCCGACGGAAGAAAGAGGACCTCGCGCGCACCGTGACCACGGAAATGGGCAAGGTCATCGCGGAAGGCCGCGGCGACGTTCAGGAGGTCATCGACTTCTACGAATACGCGGCCGGCGAGGGTCGCCGGATGTTCGGGGAGACGGTGCCGTCCGAGCTTCCGAACAAGATGTGTCTGACGACGCGTCTCCCGGTCGGACCGGTCGGCCTGATCACGCCTTGGAACTTCCCGATGGCGATCCCGGCCTGGAAGAGCGGGGCCGCCCTGATCGCCGGTTGCTCGTTCGTCCTGAAGCCTTCGAGCCTCACGCCCCTCTGTGCCGCGCGATTCGTCGAGGTGCTCGACGAAGCGGGCTTTCCGGCCGGCGTCGTGAACCTGGTGACGGGAACCGGCTCGGTCGTCGGCGACGGTCTCGTGGCCCATCCGGACATCCGCGCGATCTCCTTCACGGGCGGCGTCGACACTGGCAAGCACGTGTACGAGAGCGCCGCGAAGAAGATGATCAAGGTCGGACTCGAGCTCGGGGGCAAGAACCCGATCATCGCGATGGACGACGCGAACCTCGAGCTCTTGATGGACGGCGTCATGTTCGGCGCGTTCGGGACGGCCGGGCAGCGGTGCACGGCGGCGTCGCGTCTGATCGTCCACCAGAAAATCTACGACGACGTGGTCGACGAACTCGTCGAGCGGGCCGAGAAGCTCCGGGTCGGCAACCCGATCGACGAGAAGACGGACATGGGCCCGGTCGCCTCCGCGGACCAGCAGAAGAAGGTCTTGGAGTACATCGACATCGGCAAGAAGGAAGGCGACAAGCTCCTCACAGGCGGCAAAAAGCTAACGGGGGGTTCCTACGACCGCGGATTCTTCATCTCCCCGACGGTCTTCGCGGTGGACCGAAGGAAGCGCCTCGCTCTCGAGGAAATCTTCGGGCCGGTGTTGTCCGTCCTTAAGGCGAAAGACTACGAAGATGCGGTCGCGATCGCGAACTCCGTCAAGTACGGACTCAGTTCCTCGATCTACACGAACGACCTTCGGTGGGCGTTCCGGGCGATGCACGAACTCGAAGCCGGGATCACGTACGTGAACGCACCGACGATCGGCGCAGAGGTCCAGCTGCCATTCGGCGGGACGAAGGAGACCGGCCCGACGGACACCCGGGAAGCCGGCACGACGGCCCTGGAGGAGTTCACGTACTGGAAGACGGTCTACGTTGATTACTCAGGCCGCCTCCAGAGAGCCCAGATCGACACGGAAAAGCTCGCCGGCAGCTAGGTCCGGATCATCGCGTTGAGCGGCCTTGGGCCTTGTTTCGAACGCGGTCGGCGTCCGGACCTCGCTCGAGATCCTCGATCCGAAACTCATAGTCGCGGACTACCTTGCAAGCTTGGACGGAATATCGATCGTAGAACTCTTCGCGGCCGCGTCGTTGGGCTTCGCGATGTTCCGGCTGCTCCTTCCACATCGCCAGTGCATCCTCGCTCGCGAAGCGGACCAGGTCGATCTCTTCCCCGTCCTCGCCGGTGTACGCCTTGATCGAGATGAATCCGGGGATCTGCTCGACGAGCTCACGCATGCGGCGCGAGGTCTTCGCGTACGCCTCCGAGTCCGCGCCCTCCCGCAGATGGGTCTTGAAGATCACGACGACTTCTGTCGGGTCTTTGACATGGCGATATGGCACGCCTCTCCGCTCCCGGGCCGTCCCGGCCCACACGGGGAGCTTTGCTCGAGCGTTTGTCCTTTGCGGCTCTCATGGGCCGCGGTCCGCCAACCGGTAGACGAGCTTGAGTCCAGACCACGTTCCGTCGACGGCGCACACTTTCACATCGACGAGTCCGTGCGTCAGCGCGACCGAGCGGATGACGTCCTCCGTCAGGTCCGTCGGGATTCCCGCCGATCGCTTCGGCCAAGAAATCCAAAGACTCCCATCCGGAGGGATCGCTCCCTTCCATCGATCGAACGAAGCCTCCAGGCCGGAACGATCTCGAACGAACGCGTGAATCATGTTGACCCGACCGTCCAGCCGCGTCCGGATCGTGACGCGGTCGGGCAGCCGACCCAGGAGACGCCGGTAGTCCGTCGGCGGATCGATCACGACCACGACGAAGCCGGCCTTGATTCCGAGTTTCTCCGCCAGCGGCTTGCGCGGCGTGCCGGCGGACATCGGCGGCGCCTAGCCCCCGCCGCCTCCGAGCAAGTCTTTGCTCGGGCTCGTCAGGTGTCGTGGGTCTAGGATCTTCTCCGCTTCCTCCGGACTCAAGATGCCTTTCTCGATGACGAGTTGCTTGACGGTCTTGCCGGTCTGGCCGGCCTCTTTCGCGATCTCGGCTGCCTTCTCGTACCCGATGATCGGATTCAGCTTCGTCGCGATCGCAGGGCTCGATTCCGCGTAGCGCCGGAGGACCTCTACGTTCGCGGTGATCCCGTCGATGCACCGGTGCGCGAAGACGCGCGCGACGTTCGCGAGGAGCTCGATGTTCTGCTGAATCCGTTGCGACATGACCGGCATCATCGTCGAGAGATCGAGGTTCGAATGGGTGTTCGCGACCGCGATCGCTACATCATTGCCGATCACCGTGACGCCGACCTGCATGACGGCCTCGGGGATCACGGGGTTGACCTTCCCCGGCATGATCGACGAACCCGGTTGAACCGCCGGGAGGTTCAGTTCGCGCAGGCCGGTGTGAGGTCCGGACCCGAGCCATCGCAGGTCGTTGGCAATCTTGATCATCGAGATCGCGACGGTCCGGATGGCGCCGCTCGCTTCGACCAACGCATCGCGCGCCGCCTGGGCTTCAAAGTGATTCTCGGCGACGCGGAATTTCGTGTTCGTCGCACCGCTGATCTTCTCGACGACGCGGCCGGGCAGGTCCGGATGGGCATTGATTCCTGTGCCAACGGCGGTCCCGCCGATGGCGAGTTCCGCGAGGGCCGCCCGGGCCGCGGACACGCGGCGAATTCCGTGGTCGATCTGGGACTGGTACCCCGAGAACTCTTGGCCGAGCCGGATCGGTGTGGCATCCATCAGATGCGTCCGTCCAGCCTTCACGATCGGATCGAACTCTTTCGCCTTCTTCGCGAGGCTGTCCTCGAGTTCACGGAGCGCCGGCAGCAGGCTGTGGTCGATCTCCAGCAACGCGGCGACGTGGATGGCCGTGGGAATGACGTCGTTCGAGGACTGGCCCATGTTCACGTGGTCGTTCGGGTGAACCGGTCCCTTCTCCCCGAGCGGGTGCCCTATGATCTCGTTCGCGCGGTTCGCGATCACCTCGTTCGCGTTCATGTTCGTCGACGTCCCGCTTCCGGTCTGGAAGATGTCGAGGGGGAACTGTGCGTCCAGTTTCCCGTCCATGACCTCTTGGCACGCCTGGACCGTCGCCTTGCCGATTTTGCCGTCGAGCAACCCGAGCTCCATGTTCGTCTGGGCGCACGCCATCTTGATCAGGCCGAGTGCGTAGATGAACCGCCGGCCGAACCGGATCCCGCTGATCGGGAAGTTCTCGATCGCACGCTGGGTCTGGACTCCCCAGTACGCGTCCTTCGGGACTTTGACCTCACCCAGGAAATCTTTCTCGACGCGGAAGTCCGCCATTCGAATGCGCCGACGTGGCCGACAGAGTCCGCGGGGCATTAACATTGCCAATGATTCGTACGTATCCAAGGCGAGGAACGGCTCCTCGACGGTACGCTGGCGAGTTCGGAGGCGGTGCTAGAATCCCTCGCAGCGAGGCTTGGACCCGACCTTCGGAGCCCGCCATATCCGCGTCACTGACGCTTAGGACGTCCTTCGTCCTATCCGCCATCGCCCACTCCATCTGGGCCGGGCATGACCCAAGTTGTCACTGCGTACGATGACAAGGTATCATATAAGCGCGTTATAATTAGGACGAGCGAGTCTCGGGAGCACAAGCCGACCAGAAGGGTGGCCATGCCGAGCAGTACGCCAGCGGAACCGGTCGTCGAAGAAGACCGGGTCTGCCCTGAATGCGGGAGCGAGCACCTCGTGCGCGACTACGCACGCGGCGAGCTCGTGTGCGATTCGTGCGGCCTCGTGATCAGCGAAGGTGCCATCGATGAAGGACCGGAGTGGTCCGCGTATTCCGTCGAAGAGAACGACCGCCTCGCGCGGACGGGCGCTCCTCGAAGCTACGTCGCCGGCGCGTCGGGACTCACGACCGTGATTCCTCTCGCGAACAAGGACGCGCGCGGCAACACGATCCCGCTGCGTGAGCGAGAGAAGTTCTACCGGATGCGAAAACTCCAACGTCACTCCGGCCACTCGCGCCCCGGAGAGCGAAGTCTGCCGGAGACGATTCGGTCGCTCGACCGCGTTGCCTCGCTGATGGGCCTGCCCCGTCCGGTGAAGGACGAAGCCGGATTCATCTGCAAGAAGGCCCTCGAGAAGGGCCTCGTGCGCGGTCGGTCGATCGAGGCGATCGTCGCCGCCGCCGTGTACGCCGCATGCCGGATCGATGGGGTCCCGAGGACCTTGGATGAACTGCAACAGGTGACGGGGGTCCGCAAGAAGACGATCGGCAAGGCATACGGAGCCTTGCTCCGGACCCTGACGTTGCGCGTCCCGCCCTCCCGGCCGATGAACTACGTGAGCCGATTCTGCTCGAGGCTCGGGCTATCGAATACGGTCGAGGCCGAGGCCCAGAAGATCCTCAAGGAACTCGAGAAGATCGACAGCTCGATGTCCCTCTCCCCGTCGGGTACCGCGGCGGCCGCGATTTACCTCGCGTCCCTTTCGTGCGGAGAGCGCCGCCCTCAGAAAGCAATCGCAAAGATCGCCGGCGTCAGCGAGGTGACCCTCCGGAACCGCTTCCAGTTCATGGAGGGGTTCATGCAACAGCTCGTCCTGCCGCGGGGGCGCGCGCCGAAAATCGGCCCGCCATCGCAAGGCTCTCCCTAGGAATGCCGCGAACGAGTTCCGTGCCGCGGAATCTGGAGGAAAGGTTTGATAAGGTGCTCTTGCGTCCCTCACTCCGTGATCGGACCACGCGGCGCCATCGACGACCTCGAGGGACGGACGTCCGACCTATCCCTCCCGCTGAATCCGGAATTGGAAAACTCCCAAGAAGGCTCCCGCCTTTGGGCGTGAGGGCGGCATGATCCGATGAGTCCACCGGCGGTCCGGGTGAACGACCTCGCCTGGATGATTGGAGGTCCTCAGGGAAGCGGCGTCGACTCGTCGGCGAACGTGTTCGCGCGCGCCTGCGCCGCCGGCGGCTTGCACATCTTCGGGAAGCGCGAGTTCTATTCGAACATCATGGGCGAACACTCCTACTTCGCCCTTCGAGCCCATTCGGGGCTCGTCCGGTCCCACATCGACGACGTCAACGTGCTCGCGACGTTCGAAGCGGAGACCCTCTTCCGGCACGCCCGGGAAGTCACCGACGACGGTGCGATCATCTACGACCCGTCGCTCGGGAAGACGCGTCTCTCGGATGTCCCTACGATCGAGAAGCGCCTCGACGCCGACCTGAAGACATACCTGATCTCGCGAGGGGTCGGCGAGACGCTCGACGACATGCTCGCGGCGTCGAAGCAGCGCGGCGTGAGCCTCGTTCCGATTCCGTTCAAGGATCTCCTCGAGCAGGTCGCGGACGAGTTCCAGATCGACCAGTTGAGCAAGATCTCCCGCGTCGTCAACATGCTCGCGGTGGGTGCATCGTTCGGCATTCTCGGATTCGACTTCGAGATGATGCGCCTCTCCCTCGAGGACGTCTTCCGCGCGAAGGCGAAGGTCGTCAACATGAACGCCGCAGGCGCACGGAAGGCGTACGACATCGCGAAGGCCCTCGTGCCGGAGTTCCCGTTCCGGCTCGAGAAGCTCCCGCGGAAGGAATCGCGGCTGTTCCTCACGGGCAGCCAGGCGACGGCCCTCGGAAAGCTGTACGGCGGAATGCGTTTCCAGACATACTATCCCATCACCCCCGCATCCGACGAGAGCGAGTTTCTCGAGGAGAACGAAATCCTCGACCTGAACGGGCACGGGCTCGCGCCCGACGCGGCCGGAACGGCGACCGCGAAGGAGGAAGGGGCCTCGATGCTCGTCGTGCAGACGGAAGACGAGATCGCCGCGATCACGATGGCGACAGGAGCCGCGCTGACGGGTGCTCGGTCCGCGACCGCGACCTCAGGCCCGGGCTTTTGTCTGATGATGGAGGGCATCGGCTGGGCCTCGATCAACGAGGTGCCGGTCGTCATCACGCTGTACCAGCGCGCCGGCCCGAGCACCGGGATGCCCACCCGCCACGAGCAGGGCGACCTGCGCTTCGCGCTCCATGCCGGCCACGGCGAGAGCCCGCGAATCCTGCTTGCGTCGGGGGACTTCGAGGAGTGCATCCGTGACGGCCTGTTGGCCTTCAACTACGCGGACCGGTATCAGATGCCGGTGATCCACCTCGTCGACAAGGCGCTGGCGAACAGCTACGCCACGACGCCGGTCCCCGACTTGTCGGATCTCCGGATTGACCGGGGCGCCGTCGTCGACGGGAACAACGGGTACACCACGGAAAATCCATACAAGCGGTTCGACCTGGGCAACGGACCCGTGTCCCCGCGCGCGTTCCTCGGTCAGCCCGGGACGATCTTCTGGAACACCGGCGACGAACACGAGGAGCACGGACACATCACGGAGGACCCTGCGGTGCGCGACGCGATGATGGAGAAGCGCTTCGCGAAGCTCGACCTCGCCGCGAAGGAGATCCCCCGCGACGTCAAGTTCCGATACTTCGGGCCGAAGGACGCCGCCACGGTCATCGTGAGCTGGGGATCCACGAAGGGCGCGCTCCTCGATGCGCTGGACCGTCTGTGGGCGGAAGGCGCCAAGATCGGCTACCTCCACGTCCGGTTGATCAATCCGTTCCCGAGCGAAGAGCTCCTCCCGTATCTCGCGAAAGCGAAACGCCGAATCGGGATCGAGATGAACTTCGGGGCGCAGCTCGCCGGAATCGTGCGGGAGTACACGGGCGTCGCAATGACCCACTTCATCCTGAAGTACAACGGCCGGCCGATGTCCAACACGGAATTGTACGACGCGATCCAGACCGTGATCCGCGGAAAGGCGGCGAAGAGGACGGTGTTGACCCGTGGCTCTTGAACAGGTCCTGAAACCCGCCGACTTCGCGACCGACGTCCACAACGACTGGTGCCCCGGCTGCGGGGATTTCGGCATCCTCCGGACGATTCAGATGGCCCTCGCGGAACTCAAGATGGAACCGCACCGCGTGACGATCGTCTCCGGGATCGGGTGCTCGGCGAAGACGGTCCACTACGTGAAGACGTATGGGATCCATACGTTGCACGGCCGCGCGCTCCCCTACGCGACCGGCGTGAAGCTCGCGAACCCCCAGCTGAAGGTCCTGTGCCTCAGCGGCGACGGAGACGGCCTGGGAATCGGCGGCGGCCACTTCGTGAACGCGGGTCGCCGGAACCTGGACATGCTGTACATCATCCACGACAACGGCGTCTATGGCCTGACGAAAGGCCAGGCGGCGCCGACCTTGAAGCTCGGGGTGCAGACGAAGTCCCTGGCCCACCCGAACATCAACGAGGCGGTCAACCCGATCTGGCTCGCCCTCGCCGCCGGCGCGACCTGGGTGGGCCGCGGTTACTCGTACGACATCAAGCATCTGGTCGCCACGATCAAGCAGGGGATCGAGCACAAGGGCTACGCCTTCCTCGACGTCCTCCAGCCGTGCCCGACGTACAACGACCTGAACACGAAAGAGTGGTACGGCGGCGAGGACCGTAAGGATTCGGCGAGCGGTCGAGCGATGCCTCGCGTCTACAAGCTCGAGGACCAAGGCTACGACCCGGTGGTCCACGACCCGGCCGAGGTCGAGAAGAAGACGACGCAGGCGCTTGAGAAGGCGCTCGAATGGGGAGACCGAATCCCGATTGGTGTGTTCTACAAGAACGAACACGTGCCGACCTTCGAAGAGCGCATCGCGCAGCGCGTGCCGACGTACATGGAGCATCCGCCGGCCCTTCAACCGATCGCGGGCCCGAACGGCGAACCGAGGACGGACCTGACGCGGATCATGCAGCGGCTGACGTTCAAGGCCGAGTGACGGCCAAGCGCTTCGCCTCGCGTCCTTCTTCGAGGACGTCCGCCGCGGGCTTCCCCATTTCCCAAATCCGCTCCGCCATCTCGGACATCGCATCCGCGATCGCCAGATCGTCGGTCCAGATCGCGATGTCGTCGCCGCGGTACGAGGAATCGTCGTCCGGGATCGGGTGGCTCATGAGGAACTCTTTGCCGTCGAACACGTGCATGTAGACGGGCATCATGAAATCGATGTGGCGCACTTCCGCGATTTTCAGGAGTGCGGTCACATCGCCGCGGTTATCCGGCGTGAAGCAGAACGCGTACTTCAGTCGAACTCCTTGCTTCGCCGTGTCGACGAGATTCGGCATGAAGGCTCCGAGGATCCGTCCGGGGCTCTTCGTCGTCCCGATGCCGATCACCTCCCGAGTCGCGCCGTCGTACATCTTCAGGAGTCGCTCCCGGACGTTCTTCCGCCCGTAGATCGCCTCGAACCGTCCCCGCGATTCCGGCTCTCGCTGAGCGCTGATCGCGAACTCGCGAGCGAGGCCGTCGAGTCCGCTGTCGATTTGTTTCGCCCGGGATCGCATGTCGTCCGCGAGGGTCTGCAGGTAGGTCGCGAACGGGACGGCCTTGTAGCGGAGCGGCGTCTCGGGCAAGATCTGGACGAGACCTTTTTCGTGGAGCTGTTGCATCGTCGCATAGATGCGCGTCCGCGGGACCTTGGAGAGCGGCGAGATCTGGCTCGCCGTCGCTGAGCCGAGATCCAACAAGGTGAGGTACACGCGGGCCTGGTATTCCGTCAGTCCATGGTCCGCCATCTTCCGGAGGCGGTCTTGATTGATGGGCACGCGAGGCATCGAAGGCGGGGCTCGACATAAACGTTGTTCCTCCCTTCGGTGACACATGACCGGCGAAAAGGGCAAGTGAGTCGCTGGCGTTGATGCGCGTTCGGATGAGCGGCCCGGTGGACGACGCGAGCCTTCGAAGATCGCTGGAGACGGCCGTTGGACCCGAGAACGTCCGAACCGATGAGGCAAGCCGCCGGACATACTCGACCGATGCGAGCCCGTGCACGGTCGAACCGCGGGCGGTGGCGTTCGTCGATTCCGTGGCCGACATCCGTGCGGTCATGGACGTGTGTCGGGCGCTCGAGGTCCCCATCACCGCCCGTGCGTCGGGGACGTCTCTGTCGGGCGCCGCGATCGGCCCGGGCGTGATCCTGGACACGACCCGATTCCATCGCATCCTCGAGTTCGATCCGGAACGTCGGCTCGTCCGCGTCGAACCCGGCATCCTCCTCGCCGAGTTGAACGCGTACCTGGCGGATCGCGGGATGCGATTCGCCCCGGATCCGGGAAGCCAAGACCTGTGCCGGATCGGCGGCATGATCGGGCACAACGCCTCCGGATATCGGAGTGTGAAGTATGGCCAGACGAGGGATCATGTCGCGGCTCTCAAGATCCTCCTCGCGGACGGCACCGCGGTCGACGCGCACGACGTTCCCGTGGACGGAGCGGAATGGCGGGAGATGGTCGGCCGCGTGGGCGGGCTGGAGCACATACGGAAGGAGATCGCGGATCATCGCGAGGCGATCGGCGCGAGTCGCCGCCCGATCCGCAAGCATTCGTGCGGATACGACCTCTTGGGTCTCGCGGAGTCGCTCGACCACGGCGTCTTCCCGCTCGCTTCCTTGTTCGTCGGCAGCGAAGGTACCCTCGGCGTCATCACGGAAGCCGCGCTCCGGGTCGTGCCGATCCCGGCACATCGAGTCACCCTGCTCCTCTACCTCGACCGCTTCGAGGATCTCGGCCCGGCCGTCGGTGACATCCTGCCGCGAGGCCCGAGCGCAATCGAGGCCGTCGACGGGGACACGCTCTCCCTCCTAGATCGGGAGGCGCTGGACGTTCCCCGAACGGCGAAGGCGATGCTCCTCGTCGAGTTCGACGAGGGCGACGTCGAGGAGATCGCGAACGGGGTCGTGGACCGCGTGGCGAGTCACTACCGATTGAGTCGAGCCGCCGAGGTCGCGTCGGATCCGGCGCGTCAATCGCTTCTCTGGCGAGTCCGCCGGTCTGTCTTCCCGACGATCATCCAGCGACCGGGTGCGCGCAAGGCCTGGGGCTTCGTGGAAGACCCAATCGTCCCGCGGGACCGCGTCCCCGAGTTCATCGGATTCCTGGTGGACCTCGCCCGGCGTCACGACACCGTCGCGGGCATCTACGGCCACATCGGGGATGGCAACACGCACTACCGCCCGTTCTTTGACCCGACGAATCCCGATGATTTTGAGCGCATGCAGTCGTTGCGGGCGGAGTTCGATCAGGCCGTGCTCGATCGGTTTCGCGGAGCTCCGTCCGGCGAACATGGGATCGGACGGATTCGCGCCGAGACCCTGCCGCGCGTGTGGGGCGACGAGGTGTACGGCGTGATGCGACGGATCAAGGACGCACTCGATCCGCGCGGGCTTCTGAACCCTGGCGTCCTGTTCTCGACGGATCCGTGGTGGGCCACCTGGGGCGGACTCGAATCCCGGGTCCCGATGTGATACGTCCCGAACCTTTAAGCCGACCGGGGAGTTCGTTTCATCGAGCTGCGACCACGGGCCGTTGCCCGGAGGCTATCGAGGATGCGAAGCCGCGAAGGAAGGGTTAAGAGCGGCCCCGATATTCGAGCGTCCCGGGAGCGAGTCGCGGGCCACATCTCGGGGGTCCTGATCGGATGATCCAGCGCGCGGAACAGGCGAACATCGTCGGCCTCCGCTCGAAGGATTTCGTGCAATGGGTCGAGGAGAACATCGACGCCCCGATGAAACGCGGTCCCGGCGGGGCTATCCTCGAGCGACTCAAAGGTGGCCTCGTCGGGGAGTTCTTCAACTGGGCGAAACGGAACTCCACCTGGCCGTTGCACTTCGGGATCATGTGCTGCGCGATCGAGATGGCGGCGACCTCGGATCCGCGGTACGACATCGAGCGGTTCGGCGTCATCTACCGCTCGTCCCCGCGGCAATGCGACGTCCTCCTCCTGAACGGCCCGATCTCCCTGAAGCTCCGCCCCGCCGTGCGCCGGCTGTACGAGCAGATGGCGGAACCTAAGTGGGTCATCGCGATGGGGGAGTGCACGATTTGCGGCGGTCCGTACTACGACTCGTACTCGGTGGTCAAGGGCTCGTACACGTTCGTGCCCACGGACATCTTCATCCCCGGCTGTCCCGTCCGTCCGGAGGCACTCATCGACGGATTCCTCAAGCTGAGCGCGAAGATCAAGGCGGAACGGACCGGCTGGGTACGCACGAAGAAGGGCCGCCTCGTCAGCGCGCGCGAGGGCCAGCTGATGGACATGCAGAAGGGCGAGTACACCTATGAAGTCCCCCAAGTCCGAAGCTAAATCGGGCCCGAAGGTCGGCACGATCGGGGGCACCGTCCGCCCGCTGCTCGCCACGATCAAGCAAGCCTTGGTCACGATGCCGGGGATCAACCGTCTCATCCCCGGGGGCCGCAAGCCCGTCACCCACCTGTATCCGTATCAGAAGGTCGAACTCCCCCTTGCGTTTCGCGGGCAGCACAGCATCGACTGGTTCAAGTGCATCGGCTGCGAACTGTGCGCGAAAGTCTGCCCCAACGAGTGCATCTACTTCGAGTTCTACGAGGTCGAACCGACCTCCGAGTATCTTCACCCGAGTCGGGCGCAACTCGATGAGATGAAGAAGATCATCAGGCGACCCGCGGTGGACGTCGGGCATTGCCTGTTCTGCGGGAACTGCATGGAGTACTGCCCGACGGACGCGTGGAACTTCACGCAGGAGTTCGAGCTCGCCGACTATGCGCGCGAGGATCTGTATTACCGCGCGGACGAGCTGCGGATGCCGAAGGAGAACTCGGACAAGGAGATCGTGTTGATCAACCGCATCGGGGAGCACCCGATCCTCGAGGTGGACGTCTGCATCGGATGCCGCAAGTGCGAGCGCGAGTGTCCGACCCGATGCATCGACATGCTCGACGGCCCGAACGATCGGAAAGGCAAGCCGATCGTGATCCCGGAGTTCGACTACACGAAGTGCATCGGATGTCAGCAGTGCGTCGACGTCTGTCCGGTGGACTGTCTACACATGGAGGAGATCGGCTACAAGGACCTGGAAGGATTCTACCACATCAACCTCCAAGGCGAAGTGAAGCTGCTCGAGGAGCAGGTCGAAAAGTGACGCGGCAGCTGCGTCCGCGATATTCGTATCGGAATTGTAGACCTTTTATACTATTCCCATTATCCGTTTTCGTACCTACCGCCTGGAGGCTCGAAACTTGGTCCGAACCACGGTCGTCGGGAATTATCCCCGGGTTGGAGATACCTTCGAAGAGCAATCGTTGCGCCGGGCGATCGCCCGATTCGACAAGGGGGAGATTGGCGCCGAGGACCTGCGAGGCGCGGAGCAGGACGTCGTG
Organism: Thermoplasmata archaeon; assembly: GCA_035299725.1. Lineage (GTDB taxonomy): Archaea > Thermoplasmatota > Thermoplasmata > RBG-16-68-12 > RBG-16-68-12 > RBG-16-68-12. Next base: position 10,358 of record DATGWB010000029.1, on the reverse strand, counting down.
AAGGCCGTCCTGAAGGAACAGAACGATGCCGGGATCGATGTCGTGACCGACGGCCAGATCTCATGGTACGATAGCCAGAGCCACATCGCCCGCGGACTCGCGTCCGTCGAGATTAACGGCCTCGCACGGTACTTCGACACGAACACATACTACCGTCAGCCCGTGGTCCAAGGGCCCGTTGCGTGGAAGGAGCCCATCCTCGCGGACGATTGGAAGTTCGCGCGGGCGAATTCGAAAGCCGCCGTGAAAGCGGTCCTCACGGGGCCGCTCACCCTCGCATCGCTCGCGCTGGACAAGCACTACCGCAACAAGAAGAAGCTGACTCTCGACCTCGCGAACGCTCTGGGAGAGGAAGCCTCTGCCTTGGTCCGGGCGGGCGCGGCTCACATCCAGGTGGACGAGCCGATTCTCACCCGGCATCCGGAAGACCTCCCGCTCGCCGTCGAGGGCCTCGAGCGGATTCGCGCCCGCAAGGGTTCGGCGGCACTGACCCTGTTCAGCTACTTCGGGGAGGTCTCGAAGATCTTCGAGGAACTCGTCGAAGGCCCCGCCGACGTGATCGGTCTCGACTTGGTCCAAGGGGCTGCGACCTGGCCCGCGATCGCCAAGCATGGCTCGAAGAAACCGCTCGTCCTCGGCCTGGTGGACGCTCGCAACACGAAGAAAGAAGACCCGGCAGAAGTCGCAAAGAAGGTTCTGGACCTGAAGGACCGAATCGATCTGAAGACGTCGTTCCTCGCTCCGTCGAACGGCCTGGAGTTCCTGCCGCGCACCCGGGCGCGCGAGAAGCTCCGGATCCTGTCGACGGCCGCTCGCAAGGTGGGGGTCGCGGCATGACCGCCCTCCTGACGACGAGCGTCGGATCGTTCCCGAAACCCGATTACCTGATGCGCGCCCGGACGAAGGCGTCCAAGGGCGAGCTGTCCGAAGAAGGCCTTCGCGCGCTAGAGGAGAAGGCGACCGCCGAGTGGATCCAATTCCAAGAGGAGATCGGGATCGACATCCCGGTCGACGGCGAACAGTACCGCGGCGACATGGCCACGTACTTCGCCGAGAACATCGATGGGACGGAGATCTCCGGTCTCGTCCGCTCGTACGGCAACCGGTACTACAAGAAGCCCATCATCGTCGACGAGCTGAGGCGCAAGGGCCCGATCAGCGTGGACTGGTTCAAGTTCGCGCAGGCGCGCACAGAGAGGCCGGTAAAGGGGATGATCACCGGACCGTACACGATGATGGATTGGTCGTTCGATGAGTTCTACGGGTCCCGCGAGGAGGCCTGCCTGGCCTTCGCGAAACTCCTCCATCAGGAGGCGCTGAGCCTCGAAGCCGCGGGGGCGAAGATCGTCCAAGTCGACGAGCCGGCCCTCTCGACGCGCTTCGACGAGCTGCCGTTGCTGGTCAAGGCCGTCGGCACGGTGACGAACGGTCTCCGCGCGAAGACGATCCTCCACACGTGCTATGGGAACTATAACGAGATCTTCGAATTCTTCAACAAGCTGCCCGTGGACCAGCTCGACCTCGAGATGTCCAACTCCGGTCTCGACTTGCTGGAGCGCTTCAAGCGCGAACCGCTCAAGAAAGAGATCGCCTTCGGCGTGGTGGACGTCCACAGCCACGTAATCGAGCCGGAGCCCCTGATCCGCGAGCGGATCGAGAAGGCGCTGACCATCTTCGAGCCGGGCAAGCTCTACATCGACCCGGATTGCGGCCTCAAAACCCGGAGCGTCGAGGAGGCCCAGGCGAAGCTTCGGAACATGGTCGCGGCGACGCAAGCCGTCCGGAAAGCCCACCGGCTAACGTAGGGGAAAGAGTAAAGCCTCTCGTCAACGATAGATACCGCGAGGAGTCCGATGGGAAGCCCGACCGATCTCCGCATGCACTCCGACGCGATGTTGCGGATGTTCACAGTGACGGAGGCGAACGCCTTGGTGCCGCGTCTCGAGGAGACCTTCCTCCGGCTCGATCCGAAACTCGCCCGACTGCGCGAATTGCGCGAGTTGATCGAGGACGCGGAGTCGTATTACGGCGAAGGACTCGCCGACGCGCCGGCGAAGGACCGGGGGGCCTACGCGGAATCCCTCCAGGAACAGGCGGACCTCGAACGGTCGGTCCAGGCCGACGTCGACGACGTGCACGGCCTCGGTTGCGAACTCAAAGACCTCCACCGCGGGCTCGTGGATTTTCCCGCGCGGGTCGGGAACGATGTGGCGTACCTGTGCTGGCAACGCGGCGAACGCGCAATCGGATGGTGGCATACGCTCGACAGCGGTTTCGCCGGTCGGAAGGCCCTCGCACCGGAAGCGGAACGTTAATATCGGACGGGACTCGTAGGAAGCCCGAGGCTTCGGAACATGGCGACGAAAGATGACGTGATCAGCGTCCTCCGGAAGTGCTACGATCCCGAGATCCCGATCAACATCTACGACCTCGGCCTCGTGTACAGCATCGAGCTGAAGCCGGAGGACGGCAAGGTCGACGTCCGTATGACGCTGACCGCTCCCGGATGCCCGGCGTCCGCGTACATCCACCAGGACGTGAAGCGCAAGATCGAGCAGCTTCAGGGCGTCAAAGAGGCGACGGTGAACATCGTCTGGGATCCGCCGTGGACCCCCGAGATGATGTCCGAGACCGCGAAGAAGCAGTTCGGCTGGGGCATCTGAATTCCTTCGCCGGTCGGCATCGCACCAGTACCAAATCTTGATATTCTCTCCCTCGTATCCAGCGGTCTGCAGGGTTTCCGGGGGTGGCCGGGTACTTGACCTCCAAAGGTGGGAAGGAATCGGACGCCCTCGCACGGGCTTTCGGGGCGCTCGTCGAGGGCCTGACGTTCTACGACCTGGCCAACGTCGCGGTAGCGGAAATGCGCGTCAAGGTCGCGTTCGAAGAGCTTGGCCGCCACAAGAAGGATCAACTCGCGCGACTGGAAGGCGTCGCCGGATCGGGCGCCAAGGAAGCGGCCGTGATGCCGGGAATCTATCCGATCAACGTCGTTGCGAAGGTCGAATGCTACGTCTGCGGCTTTGTCGCAGAGACGAGGGCGATGCCGAACACCTGCCCGAACTGCGGTGCCGCGCGCTACGCGTTTGAGAAGGAGATCAGCCTGTCGAAAGCCTGGGAGATCGCGGCCGACGCGGGACGCAAGTCCGCGATCCTGTTCGGTGAGTCGGCCGCTCACACGGGAGGCCATGCGAAAGCCGTCCTGGAGGAGCTGGCCCGGGACGAAGAAGGACAGGCGGTCCAGGCAGCTCGGCAGCTCGCGGAACTCCGGACCTGATCGGTGGGATCGAATGCCGCGCCTCGCGAAGATGCCGCCCATCCAGGAAGATATTCACGCGTGCACGATGTGCGGGTATTGTGTCCCCGTGTGCCCGGCGTATCAGGAGGCGGGCTGGGAAGGTGCGTCGCCGCGCGGCCGGGTCTTCGCCCTCCGCCAATACGAGATGCGCGGACCGTTGGACCTCCTCCTGCGGCGCCAAGTGAAGCCGGGGGAAGACTTCGCACGTAACACGTGGGAGTGCACCGGGTGCGGCGCTTGCGAGGAAGTCTGTCCGGTGGACATTCCCTTCGACACCGTGTGGGACGACGTGAAGGAATGGATGGTGAATTCGGGGTACGAGCGGAAGGAACTCGAGCCATACCTCGTAAACGTCCGGGAGACGCACAATCTGTTCGGCAAACCAGCGGAGGAACGCGGCGCCTGGATCCCGTCCGAGGCCGTGCAGTCGTCCAACCCGGAGGTGTTGTACTGGGTCGGTTGCGTCGCGAGTTACGAACGGCAACAGATTGCCCGCGCGGTCGTGAAGATCCTGAACGCCGCGAAGGTGCCGTACCGGATCCTCGGAAAGGATGAGTGGTGCTCGGGCGCGCCCCTCGCCCGGATGGGCTACCAGGAGACGACGAAGAAAGAGCTCATGCCCCACAACGTGAACGCCGTCGAAGAGACGGGCGCGAAGGTCCTCGTCACCGCGTGTGCCGAATGCTACCGGGCGTTCGCGCGGGACTACAAGCGATGGGGCGGCAACCCGCCGTACAGCGTGTTCCACATCTCCCACTATGTCGAGAAGCTGATCCGGGAGAAGCGGATCACGTTCACGAAGCCGCTCCCGCAGAAGATCGCGTTCCACGACGCGTGCCACATGTCCCGGGTGGCCAAGGTGTACGAGCCTCCGAGACAGGCGCTCAAGTTCATCCGGGACCTGAAGGTCCTCGAGATCCTGCCCCACCACGAGGACGCGTTGTGCTCCGGTGCTGGCGGCGGCTTCCCCGCGGTCTTCCCGGAGCAGGCCGCCGGGGTTGCTCAGCGCCGCCTCGATGCCGCGGAGGACACCGGCGCGACGACGCTAGTCACGACGTGCCCCCACGCGGAGATGCACTTCGAGGGCGTGGCCCGCAGCCGGAACATGACCCTGAGCATCGTCGATCTTGCCGAGATGCTCGCGAACGCCCTGTGACGCGTCTCAGATCGTGAAGCTCAGGCCGCACGAACAGGAGTGCTTCGCGTTGGGATTCGTGATCTTGAATTGGCCGCCGAACAGGTCTTCCTCCCATTCGAGTTTCGACCCCTGGAGGTACGTCAGGCTCTTCGGGTCGACGAACACGCTCACGTCTTGCTCGGCGACGACGACGTCCGTGGGCCGCGCGGCCTCCGCGAGGTCCATCCGGTACTGCATCCCGCTGCACCCGCCCGCGATGATCCGAAGGCGGAGCGACGCGGCTGGCTTCTTCTCCTTCTGCCGCAGCACGCGGATCCGTCGGACCGCGCTCTCGGTGACGGTGAGCGGCAGTTGCTGAGGGGCCATCAAACGATCGCGTCTCGAATCGTTCGAACGCGGGCCCGCGACTTAAGTCTTCCGCCGCGAATCGCACGGGCGACGTGGGTCGCACGTCATTCGCCAAACGCACGACCAAAGATATATATAACAACGTTATAGTCTACATTCCGCTTCTCGAAAACGGGAGGCGTGACCATGGTTTCCAAGAGCGTACTCCAGGAGCAAATGGCGAAGCAGGAGTACAAGTACGGCTTCGTTTCCGATCTCGATGAGGAAACCGCCCCGAAGGGCCTCAACAAGGACATCGTCCGTCTCATTTCGGGCAAGAAGAAGGAGCCCGAATGGTTCCTCGAGTGGCGTCTGCGGGCGTATCGTCACTGGCTCACGATGAAAGAGCCGAAGTGGTCGAACGTCACCTATCCGCCGATCAACTACCAGGACATCATCTACTACGCCGCACCGAAACCGAAGAAGCCGGTGAACAGCCTCGAGGACGTCGATCCGGAGATCCGGAACCTGTACGCGAAGCTCGGGATCCCGCTCCAGGAGCAGGAGCGCCTCGCCGGCGTCGCGGTCGATGCCGTCCTGGACAGCGTCTCCGTCGCGACGACGTTCAAGGACCGGCTTGCGGAGCTCGGGATCATCTTCTGCTCGTTCTCTGAGGCGGTCCAGGAGCACCCGGATCTCGTGCGGAAGTACCTTGGCACGGTGGTCCCCTTCAACGACAACTTCTTCGCGGGCCTGAACAGCGCCGTCTTCAGCGACGGGTCGTTCGCGTACGTCCCGCCGGGCGTCCGGTGTCCGATGGAACTGTCGACGTATTTCCGGATCAACGCGCAGGACACGGGCCAGTTCGAGCGCACCCTCATCATCGCGGACGAAGGCGCCTACGTCAGCTACCTCGAAGGCTGCACGGCCCCGATCCGCGACACGAACCAGCTGCACGCAGCGGTCGTCGAACTGATCGCCCTCGACAACGCGGAGATCAAGTATTCCACGATCCAGAACTGGTACCCGGGGGACAAGAACGGGAAAGGCGGCATCTACAACTTCGTCACGAAGCGCGGGAAGGCCCTCGGCGCGAACTCGAAAGTCTCGTGGACGCAGGTCGAGACCGGTTCCGCGATCACCTGGAAGTATCCGAGCTGCATCCTCCAGGGCGACAACTCGGTCGGCGAGTTCTACTCCGTCGCGCTGGTCAACAACTACCAGCAGGCCGACACCGGCACGAAGATGCTGCACATCGGGAAGAACACGCGCAGCACAATCATCTCGAAGGGCATCTCGGCCGGATACGGTCGCAACACGTACCGCGGCCGCGTGCAGATCCACAAGGGCGCGACGAACGCCCGCAACTACAGCCAGTGCGATTCCCTCCTGATCGGCTCGACGTGCGCCGCGTTCACCTTCCCGGACATCCAGGTCCAGGAGCCGACCGCGCAGATGGAGCACGAGGCGTCGACCTCGAAGATCGGGGACGAACAGCTCTTCTACTGCCAGGCGCGCGGCATCACGCCGGAGGACGCGACGAACATGATCGTGAACGGCTTCTGCAAGCAGGTCTTCCTCAAGCTCCCGATGGAGTTCGCGGTCGAGGCCCAGAAGCTGATCGGCGTGAGCCTGAACCTCGAGGGCACGGTCGGGTGAGCGCCCCGCGTGCAACGGAGGGGACGACGATGCTCGAAATCAAGGACCTACACGTGAAGGTCGCCGGCAAGGAAATCCTGAAGGGAATCGACCTCTCGATCAAGGAGGGCGAAGTCCATGCGGTGATGGGGCCGAACGGGAGCGGGAAGACGACGCTCGCACAGGTCCTGGCGGGCCGGGTGACGTACGAGGTCACCGGCGGCCAAGCACGGTTCGAAGGCAAGGATCTCCTTGCGATGAGACCGGAAGACCGCGCCCGCGAGGGCGTGTTCATGGCGTTCCAGTACCCCGTCGAGATTCCGGGGGTCAGTAACGCGTACTTCTTGAAAGCGGCGGTGAACGCGATCCGGAAGTACCACGGCCGAGAGGAGATCGACGCGATGGACTTCGTGACCTTGGTCCAGGACAAGGCGAAACTCCTCGGGCTCGACGAGACCTTCATGAAGCGCGGCCTGAACGAGGGTTTCTCCGGCGGCGAGAAGAAGAAGAACGAGGTGTTTCAGATGGCGGTCCTCGAGCCGAAGTTGTGCGTGCTCGATGAGACCGACTCCGGTCTCGACATCGACGCGTTGCGCGTCGTGGCGAACGGAATCAATGCGATGCGCAGCCCGAAGCGGGCGATGCTCGTCGTCACACACTACCAGCGCCTCCTCGACTACGTCGTCCCGGACTTCGTCCACGTCCTCGTCGACGGCAAGATCGTGAAGAGCGGCGACGCCGATCTCGCGCGAAATTTGGAGAAACACGGGTACGGTTGGATCCTCGAGGAAACCCCCAGGTCGCCGCAGGCCGCGCGCGCATGAGGCCGGTGACGACCATGGCCGTGTCCGTCGACGCGAAACAAACGTATGTCGCGGAGTTCGCGTCCTGGGAGAAGGAGCTCGGGGGACCCAAATGGCTGCGGGCGGTCCGGAAGAAGGCAATGGAGCACTTCGAGGCCCTCGGCTTTCCCACCCAGAAGCACGAGCATTGGAAGTACACGAACCTCGCGGCCTTGCTCCGCCTCCCCTTCAAGCCCGCGATTCTAGGCCGTCCTGACGGCGTGCTCTCCGAGAACCTCGAGCCGTTCAAGTTCGGGATCCTGAAGACGAGTCAGCTTGTCTTCGTGAACGGTCGGTATGCGCCGCGTCTCTCTTACTTGCGGTCCCTCCCGGAAGGCGTTCGCGTCGCATCGCTTGCAGAGATGCTTCGGTCCGAACCGGAGACCCTTCAGAAGCATCTCACGAAGTATGCCCGGTTCGAAGACGACCCGTTCGTCGCCTTGAACACCGCGTTCTTCTCCGACGGCGCATACGTCGAAGTCCCGAAGGGCACGGTCGTCGGAGAGCCGATCCATCTTCTCTTCGTGTCGACGTCTCGGGACCTGCCGATCGTCGCCCATCCCCGCAACCTGATCCTCATGGGGGCGGGCAGCCAAGCGACCGTGATCGAGACATACGCCGGATGGGCCCCCGACGTCACCTTCACGAACGCCGTCACGGAGGTCGCCGCGGGCCCGGCCGCGGTCCTCGACCACTACAAGATCCAGCGGGAAGCCGAGACCGCGTTCCACATCGCGACGATGACGGTCCACCAGGATCGCGATTCGTCCGTCTCGGCCCATTCGATCTCCCTCGGCGGGAGCCTGTCGCGCAACTACGTGCACACGCTCTTCCGAGCCCCCGGCGGAAGCCTCACCCTGAACGGCCTGTACATGACCGCGGGGACGCAGCAAGCGGACAACTACACGCGCATCGACCACGTCGCGCCCGCGTGCACGAGCATCGAGCTCTACCGCGGAATCCTGGGCGGCAGGTCGCGGGGCGTGTTCAACGGGAACATTTACGTCCGCAAGGATGCACAGAAGACGGTCGCGCGACAGACGAACAAGAACCTCCTCCTGTCGAACGAGGCCTTCGTCGACAGCACGCCGGGCCTGGAGATCCTCGCGGACGACGTGAAGTGCAACCATTCCTCGACGATTGGGCAACTCGACGAGAGCGCGGTGTTCTACCTCCGCTCCCGGGGCATCGACGAGGAGGCGGCTCGGAACATCCTGACCTACGCATTCGCGGCCGACGTCATCAACCAGGTCAAGGTCGCCCCGGTCCGGATCAAGCTCGATCAGCTGATCGTCTCGCGCCTCCCGCGAGGCGCGGGCCTCGGGGAGACCTTATGAAGCGCGGCCCCGATTCCATCCTCATGGACCCGCGCGCCCCCGCGGGAGGTCCGCTGAATGCCTGATCTTCGCGAACTCTACCAGGACACGATCCTCGACCACAGCAAGAGGCCGAGGAACTTCCGCGAGATCGCCGGTGCGAGCGCGACGGCCGTCGGCCACAACCCGCTCTGCGGGGATCGCGTGACGGTCTACCTGCGCCTCGACGACGGGACGATCGCGGACGTCTCGTTCGTCGGTCAAGGGTGCGCCATCTCGAAGGCATCCGCATCCTTGATGACGGACGCGGTGAAAGGCAAGTCGAAGGCGGAGGCCCATGGCCTCTTCGAACGATTCCACAAGATGGTCACGGCCCGTCCGGGGGAGCCCGTCGACAGTTCCCTCGGGAAGCTTGCCGTCCTGTCGGGCGTGTGCGAGTTCCCGGTCCGCGTCAAGTGCGCGAGCCTGGCCTGGCACACCCTCGAGGCGGCCCTCGAACGAAAGCAGGAGACCGTCTCTCTGGAGTGACGATCGTGTCCGCGGACGCTCCCCGGACCGCCTCCGAGGAGGCAGGCGGTTTCATCGCGATTGGCCCGGGACCGAGTGCGGACGTGATCCGGGACTTCTCGAAATCGCGCCGCGAGCCGGACTGGATGCTGCGCCTCCGACTTCGCGCCTTGGAACGATTGCATGCGGAGGGAGTCCCGGGTTGGGCCTCGTTCCTGCGGGAGGTCGACTTCGACGGGATGGTCCCGACGGAGCCGATCCAGCAAACCTCCGTCGCCGAGGTCCGCGAACCGGACGTCCTCCCGGGCCTCGGGGCACTCGAGGAATCCGAAGCCGCCTATCGGGCGGTCCGGAAGGATCTCGAATCGCAGGGCGTGGTGTTCCGTGGACTCGCCGCCGCTCTCGTCGACAAGCCGGACCTCGTGAAGGCCCATTTCGCCAATGCAATCGCCGTCGATGATCACCCGATTGCCGCTCTCAACGCCGCCCTGTGGTCGGGCGGCTCATTCGTGTACGTGCCGCCGGGTGTCCACGTCGAAATTCCACTTCAAGCGGAGATCCGAGCGGATTACGCAAAGGTCGAACCGTTCGAGCGGAACGTCATCGTCGCCGATCGGGGCGCCGACGTCACATACATCGAAGGATGCACCGCCCCGGTCTACACTCCGGACCAGCTGCACGTGTCCGGCATCGAGGTCATCGCGATGCCCGGATCCCACGTCCGGTACATCGCCCTGCAGAACTTCGCGCGCGAGGTGGACAACTTGGTGACGAAGCGCGCGCTCGTCTACGACGCCGCCGCGGTCGAATGGATTGACGCGAACCTGGGCTCCCGCCGGACCTGGAAGATTCCCCGGGCGGATCTCCTCGGGCCTGGAGCCTCCGCGGAGTTCGTCGGAGTTGCCCTCGCGGGGGAAGGTCAGTACGAGGACGTCGGCGCGGAGATGATTCACACGGCCCCACGGACCCGATCGAAGATCGTCAACCGCGGCATCGTCCGCGGCGGCGGTCGGACCACGTTGCGTACAGCGGTCCGGGTGGCGCCGGGGGCCTCGGGCGTCGAATCGAGTGTCGAATGGTCCTCGTTGATGCTCGATGCGGAGTCGCGGGCCGAGACCGTCCCCGCGATTGAACTCGACGAGGCGGACGCAGAGATCGTCCAAGACGGGAAGGTCCGCAAGGTGAGCGACGAGATGCTCTTCTACATGGCGTCTCGCGGGGTGACGAAGGAGGAGGCCATCCGGATGGTCGTCCTCGGGACCGCCGAGGTCGTGACGCGGCGAATCCCCGTC
>DATGWB010000028.1:0-3581 GCA_035299725.1 Thermoplasmata archaeon | reverse complement strand
TCGTCGAAAGATGTCGGTCCCATGGAGAGGACGACGACCTCGGCCGCGTGCTGGTCCTTCAGGCGCAGCGCCATCTCGAGGGCGTTCGCATCCGGCGGGTTGATCTCGCTCGGCACGCCGACCCGTTTGAGGGTCTGGGTGACGGGATCGACTTGGAGCTCCTGCGCCCGCGGGACCTGCTTGATGCACACGATGACGCGCATCGGGCGCGCCGCCGGCCCGCGGTCCGTCACATCGATCGGGCTCCGTGAAGCAGGTCGAGGAGCATCTTGAGTTTCGGCACATCGGCGGCGAACGCCTCATCGAGGACGACGTCGAACAGGCGCTCTTTGCCGCTGCCGTCCACGGTGTACAGGCGCTCGGCAATCTCCATGAGCATTCGTGGGTAGACGTCGAAGAGCCTTTCGTTCTTCATATACAACGGCGCGCGTCGGAACCGCTCGAGGTCCGTGAGCACGTTTCGAGCCCGCAAGAATTTCTCATACACCGCCAGATTCGCCTTCGACATGCCACCAGCGCCTCGCGCGGCTTCGGCCGCTTCGCCCGCAGCGATTCCGGACGCGATTGCGAGGTCGACCCCGCGGAACGTGTAGCCGTTGTTGATGAGGAAGCCCGCGGCGTCACCCACCACGAGCACGCCGTCGGTCGATAACTGGGGCATCATCCCGGCCCCGAGTTCCGGCACCAGGTGCGCACTGTACTCGACGACCTTTCCGCCGTGGAGGAGGCGTTGGACCGCGGGATGCATCCGAAATTTCGTCTGGAGGTCCTGGACCTCGATCTTCTTCCGAGACAAATCCTCCGACGAGACGACGAGTCCGATGGAGACGGACGCCTTGTTCGTGTACAGGAATCCGCCGCCGCGGAGCCCCATCGACGCCTGGCCCGCGAACACATACGCGGCCCCTTCTTTCTCACCCAGACCGAATCGTTCTTGGATCGTCTCGGGTGGGAGCTCGACGGTCTCCTTGATCCCGACGGACACTTCTCGCGGCTCCAAGTCCGCCTTCAAGCCTGCCTTTCGCACCAAGGTGGACGCCGCGCCTTCCGCGATGACGACGAGCTCCGATGCGACCTGATCGTTCGGAGCGACGGAAACACCTCGCACCCGACCGCCCTCCCGCCAGAGGTCGTCCACACGGATTCCGGTGACGAGCATGGCGCCTGCGTCCTGGGCTTTTTTCGCCAGCCATGCGTCGAACTTCGCGCGGACCGCGGTGAAACTCGTCCCCCGGCCCTGGGCGAGCCTCGGGGAATCGAACGAGACGGTGAGGGACGCATCTTCGGTGAGGAAGGCGAGATTCTCACGGGTCACGAATCGCTCGATTGGGCAGTCCTTCGCCCACTCCGGAACCAGATCGGCGAGAGGCCATGCATAAATGCGCCCGCCGAACATTCCCTTCACACCGGGCGCCCGTCCGCGCTCCACCAGAAGGGTCGAGAAGCCCTTGCGGGCGAGCGTCAACGCAGCGGCGGAGCCCCCGGGCCCGCCCCCGACTACGATAACATCAAAACGCTCCACGTTCTCCCGGGCCCCGCTGTGGAAAAGCGAGACGGGTAAAAGGCTTTCCGAAGCCGGCGTCAGCCCTGCCTGTGTCCCTGAAGCATCCCGTGCCGATCCTGACGATATCGTTACGCACGATGCACTCCGCGAAGAGGCGAGCACGAGTTCTTCTTAGCCTACAGGATGTTTCGGAGTCATGGCCGCCAGTTCGCCTGCGAACTCAGCCCGTCTCACGCGAAGAATGAGACGCACTGCCCTCTTCGGGCTCGTTGGCGGAGGCGTGATCGTGGGGGCCTTCCTTCTGTCGCAGCTGGAAGGCCGTTCGCTCTCGGGTCCGGGGCTTGTTCTTGTCATTCTGGGTGCAGGGATGCTGTCGGTTTCGATTCGAATCCTCCTACCGTCTTACCCCCAGAGCGTCGAGCGACGGCTTGCAAGGCTGGAGGCGATGGCTGAGGAGCAACGACGGGCCTATCTGGGTCGTCTTTTCCGCAAGCAGCTCGTTGTGGTCTCTGTCGTACTCGTCATCGAAATCCTGATCGGCGCCTTATCATGGTCATCTGTTGAATGGCGCTCCTGGATTGTGGCATCAATGGCGACCACGATCCTTCTCTTGATTCTGCTGATAGCATTGATAATTCGCGGTCCGGGCTCTCCCAAAAGAGCCGCGTGACCCCGGGTAGTCCAGCGGTTTGCCGGACGAAAAGGCTTTCCGCCGGCTCATCCCATCGGCATCGGTTGCAGCTCGAATTCGCACCGATCGTGCCCTTGCGCCATGCACGAAATCTCCTCGCACAGGAGCTCCTTGCCCACGAGCAGGCGGGCGATCCCCGCCATCCAGCCCGCGAGGAAATGACACACCGGCTTCTTCGACGGCCCGTACGCCGTGGCGATTGGGCTGTTGTGCCTCGCGACCGTGAAGCGACCTCGCTCCGGGTCGAAGTGGACGATCTCGGTCCGCCCCCAACCCGTGAGCGCGGACGCGTCGATGATTCGCTTCGCTCCCTCCAACGTCAAAGGCAACGAAACCCCGTCCGTCAAGGCCCCGAGGAATTTCAGGCCCGCATCCGAACTCCGTTCGCCCGACAGATAGAGGATCCCTTTCGCGGACCCGCCCACCGTCTGTTCGAGCTGCTTCTGGATGCTGACGATGACCTCGGCTCGGAGGATGAGGCATGGCTGATCCGAGAGTCGGAGGATCCCGGACTTCGGATCCGGCGTGAGGGCGGCGGCGAGGAGTTCGCGCGCCTCTTCGGGGTTCATTCCCGCGAGGTCCAGCTGGGCGCTGATCGTGGAGGCTTTCCGATCGCGGGCGGGCATCGAAGCTATCCCTGCGTCCTCCGGCCAAAGGCCAGGGGACAGCCGGCGATGCGGAAGAATTCCTATAGAACGTTTCCACCTGAGTGTCTCCCCTGATAACGTGGCATGATCACCGACGGTTTATTATCCGTCCCCGGTTCTCGATGGCCGAGCGATGCCCGAACCGACCAAGCCTGACGTGTCGAAACCCCTCAGCGTGGACGAGCGGGTCGGCCTGGACAAGTTCGAGTTCGACGAGGAACCGTTCATCACGGTCGACACGGACGTGTGCCGAACGTGCGATACAAAACCCTGTCTGTACGTGTGCCCCTCCAAGGTCTACCGTTTAGAGAAGGGCGAGCTCGTGTACAACACGGAAGGATGCATCGAGCTCGGGGCGTGTGCGATCGTATGCAAGCATCTCGGGAAAGACGCGATCCACTGGAGCTACCCGCGCGGTTCCTACGGCGTCGAGTTCCGTTTTGGATGATGGCATCACTGCACTCCGAAGTGGGTTAGGCTCTTAAACGAGGTCGTGCTTAACAATCGCGCAATGCTCGCGGAGCACAAGCCGGAATGGCTCCGGGTCCGCCCGCCGTCCGGCGAGAACTACGCTCACCTGAAGACCTTGTTCCGGTCCCTGGATCTCCACACCGTGTGCGAGGAGGCCCATTGCCCGAACGTCTGGGAGTGCTGGGGCGGCGGCACCGCGACGATCATGTTGATGGGAGACACATGCACTCGAGGCTGTCGTTTCTGCGCCGTGACGTCCGGCAACCCC
>DATGWB010000027.1:0-4293 GCA_035299725.1 Thermoplasmata archaeon | reverse complement strand
CGCTGGGGCGGGATCTTCTACGAGTCGAGGGTCCCGGGCGGCCGGCTGTGCCGGAAGCTCTCCACTCGACTTTCGGGACTCATCACCCTCTGCGTCGAGGCGAGCGGTGCGGTCGCATTTCTCCGTGCGGGAGTCACCGGCCTGTTTCGAGGTTCGGCCATGATGGCGAAGATAGTGCAATTTGGACTCAGCTCCAAGCGACCCCGTCACGTGCAGCAGGTCGCGCAGGCGTATCTCGACGATCTCGCGGCAAACCGTTGCGCCGGGAAACAACCGCTTCCGCTGGAGCGCCTCAGCGAGGTCGCGCGGAGGAACGGATCGGCGGAGGTGAACATTACGCTGGTCGAGCTCTTCTCTCAAGAGGGTACCGGGACGCTCATCGTCCTGGACCCGCGATTCCATCCAGGAATGGACCCGGTGACGATTCGCGTCGTTTCTCCGAAGACCCAAGAGGACGCGGCGACCTACGACTTGGTCCACGGCGGAGTCCGCGCGGCACATGAGTCCGCGGCTTCCGAAGACGCGGCGGCCGAGACGACCACCGCCTCGCCCTGGGAGCGATCGGACATGACGAAGAAAGAATGGCTCGGGATGTTCAAGTCTCTCGCCAAGCGGAAAGAACGGCTCGAGGCGCCTCCACGGGAAAATTCACGAGATCGCGAATCGTACATCGGGCTCCGGGACCTGGTTTTGGCCGACGCCTCGGTGCGCCGAGCCTTTCTCGCGGTCCACTGGAAAGGCAGACCGAGTGGCCTCGCTCTTCTGGGGCAGCTTCTCTCGGCCGGCACGCTCGTTCCGGAGTTCGACACGGACGCGGACTACCTCGAAGCGGAGTTGGAGCATCTCGGCCAAGGCCACGCGGAGCATCGATCCAAAGACGGTCAGTGGAAGCTCGCTCACGGATGGACGGTGGTCCGTGAAGCGGCCGACGGGAATGCGCGCACTTACCGGGCCAGCGGCAAGTCGGCGGACTGACGGACCGTTGCGGTCAATACCTGGTAGACCTCGTCCCGATCAAGGACGCGCGGCAACACCGATTCGCTCAGTGCGCTCTCGAGAATGGCCCATGTTGAATCGGCCCGGACGCCCCTTGGCGCGACGACGAAGTTGAAGAAGTTGAGTGCGGAAGAACGAGGGGCTTCACTGATGGCCGTCATGAGCGGGAGTCCACACCCCCAGGCTAGGAGTTCGTAAACTAAGTTGAGCGTGGCCTTCCGGGCTTCGGCCGTCGTGTTCCGACACAGGAGCAGGGTGCGACTGTTCGGATCCGTCATGATGCGGGTCGCAAGGCTTTCGATTGCGGGGAATGTGAGATGCTTGTGGATCCCATTCCCGAATCGATGTGGCCCTTCCGTCTCAGGCCCCGCCGCGACTTTGAGGAGTGGCATCTGGGGTGGCACGTCGGCGCCTGCCTTCGCGTCGAACGCTTTCATCGAACGAAAGATCCCATCGAGCGAGGTCCGGCCGGACCGGAGGACATCCGTCCGCGCGATGACCGTGTGGTTCGTGAAGGTCGGTCGCCCTGCTTCGTCGGGAATTCCTCGGCTGATTCGAGAGAGCAGGAGTTCCCGGCCGGTCCTCAGCGGGTGAATCATGTGGAGATCGACTTCATCCTCCGCGGCCGCCGCAGCCGCCGCGCGGATCGGTGTGTAATGCCCGCGGAGGTACGGATCGTAGAGGCCCGCGTCGAGCCCATGGGAGACGGCTTTCGTCGTGTATCCGACGTTGGGCACGACCCCGTAGATCCAATGGTCGAACTCGACGACGTCCCCGTCCGATGCCCCTCGACCGGATTCTGCGGGCGCCATGGTGCAGCCTACTAGGCCGACCGAGCCATGACCTGAGCCTGAAACCGCTCTGCCTCGAGGATTTCGTCGGGGATCTTGTGTGCGATGTCTCGGAAGTGCTCGATGAAAGTGACGTATTCATCGTACGAGAAGTCCGGTTCGCCTCCGCCTTCCGGAGCGAAGCCCGTGCGCACGATCTTCGCCTGCCCGACCGGGTCCATGCCTTCGTGGGTTTCCGTTCGGACCCAGCTGAGGAAGTACGCCGACTTGTCCATGCTGACCCCGGCGACCTTGCCGCCGCGGATCTGAGAGAGGGTTTGCGGGACGAAGACCCGGAGCAACGCCTCGGCATATTCCTTCCGGGCACGGTTGTTGTCTGGGAACCCGCGGTGCAAGCCAAGTCTCGCCAGGACGTCATCCCGGAGCGTGTCGAACTTGGACAGCACGAAGACGGGGTAGATTTTCGGGGAATCGGCCTTGACGCCCGAGTCCTTGAGCCGGTCGTACTCCTGCTTCTTGTACGTCTGGAAGGAGACGAGCAGTTTCGCGACCGTGCTATCGTACCGCAGCATCTTCTTGTATGCGGGCGTGTCGATATCGGTCGTCATCTTGCTGCAGTCGACCAAGACGCAGACGACGACGCTCTTCAGGAGCTGTTGGATGAGCGGCCGCGAGGCGATCCCGGTCTCGATGAACTCCTCGATGTCTTCGCCCGAGACGTCGTAGGCGGAGAACCGAAGGGTCGAGAATGGGTGGACCCAGTTCTGTTGACGGATGTAGTACGGCAGCTTGCCGACGACCTTGCGGAGGTAACCGAAGACGAATCCGAGTTCCGTGATCTCTTCCTTCAGCGTGGCGCTCGGGAATCGGCCGTCTTTCATTCCTTCGTAGACCGCCGACATGATGTTCAGCGATTGGATCGGCGCGTGGAAACGGAAGTCATCTTGGACCCCCGTCCCGTATTTGACTTGGGCGCTGTAGAGGAGCCCCAAGAACGTCGTCTTCCCGGAGGCTCGGTCTCCCAGGAGTGCACAGGGCATATCACGGTGCAGCCCCGCTATCCATACTTAATCCTAAGCTCGACG
Organism: Thermoplasmata archaeon; assembly: GCA_035299725.1. Classification (GTDB taxonomy): domain Archaea; phylum Thermoplasmatota; class Thermoplasmata; order RBG-16-68-12; family RBG-16-68-12; genus RBG-16-68-12. Next base: position 1,421 of record DATGWB010000027.1, on the reverse strand, counting down.
TTATCATGAGTGCGACGACCTCGCCCCACGAACCGTAGCAATCTAACGGCGTGCGGCCGCCGCAAGATCGCCGAGGGCCGTCAGGAAGGCGAGGTACTCGTCGCTCGAAAAGTCCGGCTCCCAGCCGACTGCGCCGCTATGACGGAGCCGAATTTTCTCGTCGCGCCCAGACGCCGCCTTGTCTGTCCGCACCCAGCTGAAGAAATAGGCAGGTGCCCCGAAACGCAGACCTCGATCCTTCCGAGTCTCGATTGCGGTGATCGTCTTCGGCATGTTGCGATCTACGAGCGCCTTGCCGTATGTCGCGTGCGGCCCTCTCTTGCGGACGTCCGGTGGCGCGGCCTCGAGATTCAGGAGGCGCAACGAGTTCGAATCAACCTGATCGAACTTGGAGAACACGAAGATTGGGTGGAGTGACGTGGCCTCGCCATGAGCCCGCGAACGTTGGATTGCCGTCAAGAGCGCCTCGACGGCGGCGTCGACCTTGGCCACGGGAGCATGGGGCGCGTCTTCGTCGGAGACCGCAAGTTTCGTGGAGTCAACCATGATGACAATTGCATCGCTGACGAGCGCCTCGTTCAACGTCATGTGACCAACAGAGCTCCCCGTCTCGAGCGATCGCGCGATGTCGTCCTCGAAGGACTTTAGCAGAATCAACCGGAAGAGGTCGGAGTCGTCGGACACCGAGTTCCTCTTCCGCCGCCCCAGGATCCCGAGCTTGGGCTTCGGCGGGCTGAGCCGGAAGGTGACCTCCCGGACGCCCTCTTTCGTCGCAGAATCCGGAAATGCGCCTGACATCAGCCTCTGGAAAACGCCGCTGATTTCGTCGAGGGACTCGAACGATGCGTGGAATCGGAAGTCGTCCGCTTTTTCCGAGCCGAACTTCACCTGGGCCGCGTAGAGGAGCCCCAGGAACGTCGTCTTGCCGGAATTCCGATCTCCGACAATTACGACTCGCGGCAACGGTAACCCCCCCTGAATTCCGAGTAACCCTCACGACGTAACATTAGAAAGTCCTATCTCAAATGAACGTCCGTGATGCAAAGCGAAGCATCTTGGACACGTACGATTCAGGGCTCCACGGAATCATGGGCACTGGTAGGGCCCTCCCTCGAACTCGATCGGCAGATCGTACTCGTGTCATCCATCGAAAGAGAGGAGCTGTTCGACTCGACTCTCAATCGCTTGCGCTCTCTCCAGACAATTGCGTCGTCAGGAATCGAATCGTTCGTTGCCACGCAAGCTTGGCTGCCGGGGCATTATACGCATCAGGTCGGTCCTTCTCGAAAAACCAATGCGTCGTCCCAGGGTATGTGTAGAACGTGAGGTCCCTTCCACGCGTGCGAAGGTCCTTCTCGAGATCTCGCACTGCCGCGGCGGATTCAAATTCGTCCGTCTCAGCGAAATGACCGAGGAAGGCC
>DATGWB010000026.1:0-2307 GCA_035299725.1 Thermoplasmata archaeon | reverse complement strand
CAGACCGATGAGGGATCCGAGGAGGAGGAAGGTCACGGCCACCGCCAGGTGCGTTCTCAGGTTCAGCACGCCACGGAACAGGACGCGTCCTCCCCCGGCAAACGGGTTGAGATGTCGAACCTGCAGATCGTTCCCGCTCCGATAATCCCAGGCGTCGTTCGCCATGTTCGTCCCGAGATGGATGAACACGAGGCCGACCAGGGAGAGGCCCAGTAGCCCGAGGTCGATCCCGTACCCCGCCTCCCGTGCGGCGAGGGCCGCGACGAATCCCGGAATCAGGGAGGCCACGAGGAACGGTGCTCGGAGCGACTGGACCCAGAGCCTTGCGACGGGCACGGGGCCGGGTGGCGTCAACGGACGGGTCATGCCCATGTAGCCGACGTGTTGCCCGTCCCGAAGGATCGGTCGCACGGTGAGCACCGCGCGAAACGTGGAACCGTCCTTCCGCATGAGGACGACCTCCTCCTCGAATTTGCCCTTCTCGACGGCCTCCCGAAGGAGGCGCGGGACGAGCGTCGGGACGTTCTTCGGCACGTGGAACATCGCGACGGACATCTTGCCGATGACCTCGTCCTGCGTCCATCCGAATAGCTCGGCCGCGTCCGCGGCATATTCCTGCACGATGCCCTGCGTGTCGCAGGTGATGACCGACGTCCTCGACTCGAAGGGCTGGCCGGCCATTGCGAATTGCGCCTCCGATCCGTGACTCAAGGTCGGCGTGGCGGCTCCAGGGGATGCGTCATCCCCATGTAGCCGACTTGCTTCCCGCCTCGAAACACCGGACGAACGGTGAGCACGGCGCGGAAGACATCGCCGTCCTTTCGGCGGAGGGTGACCTCTTCCTCGAACTTCCCGTTCTCGACGGCTTCCTTCAGGAGCCGCGGAACGAGGGTGGGCACGTTCTCCGGGAGATGGAACGTCGCGACGCTCAACTTCCCGATGACCTCGGCGGGCGACCACCCGAACAGCTCGCCGGCGTCCGCCGCGTACTCTTGCACGATCCCTTGCATGTCACACGTGATGACGGACGTCTGCGCCTTGAAGGGCTTCTGGGCCATGGGTCTCTCCAAGAAATCGAGGGGCCACACGTATAAGTGAGTTCTGGTTTACCTGTCAACCATACCCCGATGAAGCGGCTCGAGCTCACCGTGCCCACGTCCCTCCTCGACGACCTCGAGATCCTGAGCGACCGCTTCTTCCGCCACAACCGGTCCGTCCAGGTCCTTCAATCGTTTTCCGTTCGCCCGCAGACGAACGCCCTGATTGTCCGCGTTCATCGGAAGGGTCCCTTCAAAGACGAGGCGACGGTTCGGCGGGAAGCCCGCGCGATCGCGCGTCGGTACCGGGTTGCCCGGTTCGAACTCCTGTCGACGGACCGGACGCACGGAGAATACGTCGCGTGGATCGAGTGGCACCTCCCCGAACGACTTCGTGGCCTCCTCGGGGAGGAGTGGTCCGGAACGGTGCCGCTCGAGGTCGCCGCGGTCGGTCCCGGCGAGGCCCGCGTGGTCCTCTTGGCCTCCGAGAAAGTCCTCCCCGCGTTGAGCCGATTCCTCGATGACGTAGAGGCCCCCTATCGGGTCCGCGCGATGAAGAGCGCGTCGCTGGAGGCTTGGCAACCGCTCGCGTCTCTGACCCAACGCCAGCGAGATCTCCTCGAGCTGGCGTATCACTTGGGCTATTATGCGACTCCCGCGAAGGCAAGCTTGCGCCAGATTGCGGGCCTGGTCGGGATCACCCGCGCTGCGGTCTCCAAGCATCTCCGAGCCGCGGAGCGGAAAATCTTTGCCGCGGCCTTGGGCGCGAATCGCTGACCGTGGTCACGAAGCCGCGGGGAATCCTCCCGTTCGGGATCGCCGAGTTCTTCCTCGCGGGGTGAACGCGTTCCGTCTGTCCTGAGTATCAAGTTCGAGAAGGAACCGCTCGAAGAAATATTCCGACTTCCATATTCTTAAGTGGACTTCGCCCAATCCCTTCGCGTGGCCAGGGGGTACCGGCGAAAGCGCTTTTACTCCACGGCGAACCGAATTTTGGCCCATCTCTCGGCGACGGCATCTCATGAGCCAGCGAGCCTGAGCGGTCTCACCCAGGAGGGAATTGCCGCCGCGACGCATTCCGGGCGAACGACGGCGACGAAGTGGCTCGCGCGCATGGAATCGTCCGGGCTCGTGGTCGGTGAACGGGCGCATGTCCCGGGGCATCGGGTGCGAAAGACCGTTTATCGGCTCACGCACGAAGGATGGATCCAGGCCATGAAGCTCCGCGGACGCCTCCACTCGGACATCGTGGAGGTCCTGGCACCCGGCC
>DATGWB010000025.1:0-5923 GCA_035299725.1 Thermoplasmata archaeon | reverse complement strand
TGCTTCGCCGCCCGTTCCATCGCCAGGAGGACGAGTCCGAGGTTCGCGTCGTCGTAGACGAGGGCGACGAGGAGCGCCTCCTCCCCGGCGCCCAGGCTCAGGAGCTTGCCTCCGTCGGATTCGATGATCGCGCGAACGAATCGCCCTTGGGCCAGCTGGATCGTCGCCATTTCCGACGTGCCTACGATCGCGGCGGTCATCGCCGCCACCATCTTCGGGTCGACGCCATCCGGGAGGGTGTGGGTCACGACGAGGCCATCCCGCCGCACCACGGCGGCCGACTTGATGTCCGTCACGCGGGACAGCGCATCGATCGTCTCCTCGAGGCGCACCCACACGTCGGTCACGCGGGCACCTCCGCTGCCCTGAGGACCTCGGCGATCGACTGGACGGCCTTGTCGACGCTGAGGAGCAGGAGACCCATGTTCGCCTCGTTCCGGACCATCGTGACGAGGATCGCCTCTTCGCCGGCACCGGTCGCGATCATCTTCCCGATCTGGGTGTCCACGATCGACGAGTTGAACGATCCGAGGCCCATCTCGATCACGGCCATCTCGGACGTGCCCACGATCGCGGCGGCCATCGCGGCGATCTTCTTCGGGTCCATCACCTTCGGGAGCGCGTGGGCGATCAGGATGCCGTCCCGGCGGGCGATCGTCGCCCCGAGCACGGCGGGGAGCCTCCGCAATTCCGTGAGGATTCCCTGGAGGCGGCGGGCCGCGTCACCGAGCATTAGCGCACCCCGATGATCATCTCGGCGAGCATCAGCAAGGCGTCCCGAACGCCCTTGTTCTCCGTCGCGACCGTCGGGACCACCGGCACATCGTCGGGCAGGCCCATGCGGTGCGCGATCTCCTCCGGAGGAATCGCACCCGGGAGGTCGCTCTTGTTCGCGAGGATCACGTATGGGATCCGCGGACCCACGAGGTCGAGCATCTGCCGGGCTCTCGCGAGCTCGTCGGGATGGCTTGCGTCGACGACCAGGAGGACGCCGCTCACCTCTCGCGCGAAAATCTTGAAGATGAACTCGAACCGCTCCTGGCCCGGGGTGCCGAAGATCTCGGCCTCGATCCCGGTGATGTTGACGTTCCCGTAGTCGAACGCGACCGTCGTGCCCATGCGGTCGATGCTGATCGACTTCTCCGCGAGGGCCTTGACGACGGTCGACTTCCCCGCGTTGAAGGGGCCGGTGACCAGGATCCGCGGGAAGTACACCGTCAGCCCGACGAGATCCTTGAACGTGTACGGGATCCAGTTCGTCCGAATTCCGTTCGACTCCATCTGCGAGATGCGCATCGAGTTGCGGATGATCCCGCCCCGGAGGGAGGATTGGAACTCCACGACGAAGTCGGACATCGCACGGATCTCATCGAGCTCGCGCTCCATCAGGGTCCAGTTGATGAACAGGAAACAGATGACCGTCCCGGCGGAGCGGGCGGCCTCGATCAGTTCCCGCCAGAGCCGAAGGACGTCTTCCTTGGGAAACCGGTCCATGAGGAACTCCATCGAGTCGACGACGATGCGACCGGGGCGCTCGGCCGTCATCGCGGCGATGATCGCTTCACGGATGTTCGCGAGGTTGTCGATGTCGTCGATGTGGTATTTCTCGTGGCTCGGGAGGAGGAGTTGCGACGAGGTCGCGTCGACGAGGACGAGCTTCGTCGGGTCGACGGCCCCGAAACGTTTCAATTCGCCCCGGGCGAGTTGCGGGGCGCGGAAGAAATCCACGTACAGGCAGGTCTCGCCGGCCTTCGCGCCTTGAATTGCGAAGTTCTCGCCGAAGAGGCGCTTCTCCGTCGGCTTCTCGCTGAACAGCAAGAGGGTCGAAGGACGTGGGAAACCTCCCTGGAGACGTTCGTCGAGGACCGGGATTCCCGTCTTTGCACGGGGGGCGATCGCCTTCGGCGGAGACTGCATCATCGCGCGACCACCGCCTCCGGGAGCTGGGCGAATGGATGCCAGGACGCGTCGACCTGGTACCCGCGCATGTGGTGGACCCGGATCTCGTGGTCCATGCCCTCCGTGAAGCGCATCTCGACGACGCCGTCCACGAGGGACCGCAGGAGGTTCATCGTCATCGGCTCGTGCACGCCCTCCTGGACCGCGTACACGATGGAGCCGAGGTTCGTCTTCGCTCGCGACGTGACGATCTGGAAGAACTTTGCGATCGCTTGGGGCGAGTTGTGCAGGAAGAGCGTCGATATTGTGTAGAAGTAGATGCGGACGGGCGTCCCGATCTCCTGGCTCGCCTTGCTCATCGCCATCCCGATTCCTTCGAGGTTGCTGAAGCTCGAGACGAGGAACGTCTTCTTTCCGGCGGTCGTCTCCGGGGGTCGCTCCGACGACGTCGCGCTGTAGCAGTCGACGAACACGAACGACTTGCCCTCAACCGAATCGAGGTCGAGGTGCAACGCCTTTGCCCGCGCTCGGATCTCGCTCGGATGCAAATCCAACGTCACGAAGACGACGCGCTCGCCGCGACGCAGGTCGTCTCGGATTCGGTCCACGAGGTACTCGAATTTTCCGACGCCGGGCGGGCCGCTGAGGAGGATCGAATAGTTTGTCGGAAAGCGGTCCTCCATTCAGGTCACCTCGGTCGGGCTTTCGCTCGTGCGCTCGAAGGCGTCGGCTGATTCACCGGAGCCTTCGATGTTCCGTTTTGTCATATATAGGACGTGCCGTAGTTCTCAAGGCTGAGAAATCCCGTCATCGGGAGAGAATCGGACCCGGCGCGCGACAAAAACATATAACGCGAGGGTCCCATGCGTCGCGGGATGCCTCCCGGCGCGGTGGAGTTGAGCTATCTCGAGAAGAAAGTGCTCCTCGCGCTGGCCAGAGTCGAAAAGGCCGCGCCCGAGGAGATCCGGGTCGCGGGCAAGTTCCGGGAACTCGTCGAGGTGATGAACGGCGCCTCGTGGCTCCAGGCGAAGGGCCTCGTCACGATGAAAGAACGGGTCATCCATTCGTATCGACTGGCGAAGCCCGAGGTGGCGCGGCGGGAGCTCCCCGAGCGGAAGGCCCTGAAGGCTGCGATCAAGGCGGGCGGCCGAATCGAAGCAGCGCGCCTCAAGAGCGCCTGCAAATTCAATGACGCGGAACTCGCGGTCGCGTTGGGATGGCTGCGCCGAAAGGGCTGGGCCGATGTGTCGAAGGGGCCCGAAGGCAGTTTTGTTATCGTGAGCTCGGCCGGTCGCGCGGCGGTCAAATCGAAAGGGCCCGATGAGATTCTCCTGACTCGAATGCTGAAGGGAGAGCTCACGGAGGACGCGATCGATCCGCGCCTGTTGCGCGATCTGAAGTCGCGACGGGAGCTCGTGAAGGAGCGCGAATCCGTTCGCCGCGAAATCGCGTTGACGGCCGCGGGACAGAAGGTCCTCGCCGCCGGGATCGAACTGAAGGAGGAAGTCGCGCAGCCGACCACGGACCTCTTGCAATCGGGGAAGTGGAAGACCGTCGACTTCCGGCGGTACGACACGAAAGCGTTCGCGCCCCTCATCCGACCTGGCAAGCGCCACGTCCTCGGCGCGTACATCGAGCGAATCCGGCGAATCTTCCTCAGCATGGGCTTCACGGAGATCGAGGGAGACTTTGTGCTCCCCGCATTCTGGAACTTCGATGCGCTCTTCCAGCCGCAAGATCATCCCGCGCGGGACCAGCTCGACACGTTCTATCTGGAGAAGCCGTCGACGAGGCCTCTACCGGACGACGGGATCGTGCGCCGGGTCGCGGAGGTCCACGAGACCGGCGGGGTCACCGGGAGCACCGGTTGGCGGTACGGATGGAACCGCAACGAGGCGGTGCGCGCCGTCCTTCGTTCGCACACGACACCGATCACCCTGAAGTGGCTCAACGAGCACCCGGATCCGCCCCGGAAGGCGTTCATCATCGGTCGCGTCTTCCGACCCGATGCGATCGACTTCACGCACCTCCCGGAATTCCATCAGATCGAAGGCGTCGTGATGGAGGACGGCGCCAACCTCGCGCAACTGATTGGCGTGATCGAGGAGTTCTACCGCCGGCTCGGCTTCACGAGCGCGAAGTTTCGTCCCGGGTACTTCCCGTATACGGAGCCGAGCATGGAGCCGGAAGTCCAACTGGCCGACGGAACATGGATGGAGCTCGGCGGGAGCGGCATCTTCCGGCCGGAGGTGACCGAGCCGCTCGGCCTGAAAGCCCCCGTGCTGGCGTGGGGTCTCGGCCTCGAGCGACTGATCATGGCGGTCGAAGGAATCTCGGATATCCGTCAGCTGTACCTCAGCGACCTCGACTGGTTGCGAGACCACCGCGCGGTCCTGTGAGCACGCCGCATCTCAAATGAGAATCGCGTGGGAATCTTTATTTGCGCACCGAGAATCTGCGGCGCGGTCTTCGCATGCCTTCCTCCGCCGAGAACGACATCAGTGCGGGCGAACAGGCCCTCGGCCAGCTCGATTACGATGCCGCATACAAGCACTTCGATAAGGCGACGAAGGCTGATCCGACCAACGCGGTCGCGTTCTTCGGGAAAGCCGAAGCGGCCCTCGGGGTCCCGAAAGTTGAGCCGGACGAAATTCTGGTGCTCTACAAGAAGGCGATCGACTTGGACGGCGAGAATCCGCAGTTCCGGGACGCCCTCGCTTCGTTCTGCGTCGACCTCGGACGCTTCAACGACGCGGAGGAACAGTACAACGCTGCGGCGAAGTTGGACGAGGACAATGCCCCTTTCTACTGGTCCGAGTTCGCGATTCAGTATGCGCGGAAGGCTCCTCTGGTCATGGAGCAGTTCCTCGACGACAAGACCCGGGACATGATCCGGCAGAAGGCCCTGACGTACGCCCTGCGGGCCCTCGGGATCGAGAAAGAGGACGCGAAGCGCATCCTCTGAGACCGTTTAAGCGACGCGGACTCCAGGAGCCCGACCTCTTCGGCCGACGCGACATTCGACGCATACGCCGCCGGCCATATGGTCATCGCAGGCCGGCCGCCCGCAGCTGCGGCAGACCTGGAGCGTCGGGCGTTGGCAGATGTGACACAGGACCGCCACGGCCATAGGCCCTTAAAGGACGCGGGACGCAATGAAGGCTTGCCGCCGGCTGGTCGCCGGGAGGTCGAGGCTTACGTCCGTAAACATGCTTACACCGCCGATCGGTCCCGCGAGCTACGTCGGAAGGCTTCAATCTCCGCCGGATGAATCGTCACGCGTGCCATCGTCACGGTGGCACCGAGCCCATGGAGTTTCTCCGCCAGTTCCGCCGCGAGGGGTTGCGGGAGGATGAAGACGGATTGCCCGATCCAGACGACCCCAGGGCGGCGGATGTAGGGCCGGGCCGAGGCCTCCGGCATGTCCTTGCGACCGAAGATCAGGTGGGCGACCCGCGAGGCCGCCGAACGATTCGTCGTGGACACGTCATACGAGAGCAGGATCAGTGGAGTCGTCGACTCGAACGGCGCTTCGGTCGGGGCCATGAAGACCCCATCATGAAGCTATAATATAACTATATCCGGGAGGGATTGGTGAAAGTATTCGCGGAGGACGTGCCGGTCAAGGAATGCGTTCGCCTCGTCCCGTAAACATGTTTACAGGGTGAACTGGAGGCCGGCAGCCCGCCCGTCGCGGCGTTCCCACCGCGTAAACACGTTGACAGCGCGGCGACCGCCCGCCAATCTGGGTGTCGGCCTCACAGCGCGCGCAGTTCGCCGAACGTGGTCGATCGCTCGGCGAGCGCGTTGTGTTTGTGGATGGACTCTTCGGCCTCGGATTTCACCCGCACCCAGGTGGTGTCGGGCATCTTCGGATAACGCTTCAGAAGCCGGTCCAACACGTCGCGCACGACGTCCTCGACGAATTTCGGGTTGCGGTGCGCCATCTCGACGAGGCGACCCTCATCGGGTCGCTTCAGCAGACCATACGTCGGCGCGGACAGCGACTCCTCGACGATGTCGA
>DATGWB010000024.1:0-2930 GCA_035299725.1 Thermoplasmata archaeon | reverse complement strand
GATCCTGGCCGAAGCGGTTCGGGAGGCCGCCGCCCTGGCGGTCCCGGAGGTCGAGGGGGAAGCGTTGCGGGCCCTCGGTGGCGTGGAGCGAAAGCTCGGAGACCTTCCGGCGGCCATGGGACACCTCGAACAGGCCGCGGGCCTTTTGCCGCATGGCTCGCGCGAACGGGTCCGCACGCTGACCGATCTCGGCGCCGTCCTGATCGCACGCGGGGATCACGCCCACGCGAAGACGCGTCTCCTGGAAGCCGCCTCATCGGTCCGGAGCGGCACTCGGGAGGATGCCGCGATCCAAATCAATCTGGGCATCGTCTCGAGCCGCGAAGGCGACGCCCGGACCGCGGCGGAGACCTTTGCCCGGTCCGCGGAGATCGCCCTAGGCGCCGGGGATGTGCGCTTCGCTTCCTACGCCCTGGCGAACGCGGTCGACAACTACCTTCGACTCGAAGCCGTCGAGGCCGCGGCCGCCAGCGCGGAGCGCGCGGTCCAGCTCGCACAGACGATCGGCGATCCCGTCGCCTTGTCCACGGCGAAGGCGAACCTGGGCCTCGTCTTCGCGAAGCGCGGAGATTGGCCGAAGGCGGAAGCGCACCTCCTCGAGTCCGTCGAGATGATCGCCCGACTCGAGAACCCGTACTCGCTCGCGACCCGATACGAAGAGATCGCGCGGCTCTATGAGACTCAAGGTCGCGGTAGCGACGCGGCTCCGTGGCGGGCCCGCGCGGATGACCTGTTCGCGCGCCTCCAGGCCGGCGGCGCGGCGCGAGCCGCCGGACCGTGAGTCCGAACCTCTGCGAGCGCGAACGTGGTGAGCCGAAAATCCGTGCAATCAGCCTCCAAGAAGCGTCGGACATCTATCGGACCAAATGATTAAGTAGGTCAGACATGATGACGCCCCGTCCGCGGGGTTTCTCCTGGCGGGCACTGGGATGGGACGCCGCATGTCATCCGCCCTACGATCGAGGGCCGCTGCTATCGGGCTCGCACTCGCCATCGCGTTTCTGGCGCTCGCCGCCCTCATGCCGACCGCAAAGGCCGCCCCGACCGGGGTCGACCCGGCGGCGATGACGGTGACAGTCGTCCTCGACAAATCGTCGTACCTGAGCGGCGACACCGCGACCGCCCAGGCGACTGTGTATCGAACCCCGGCCCCAGCGAATTACACGTACACATGGCGCGTCCGGAACTTCTTCTTCCAACTCCTGAACACGACGACGACCGCAGGGGCCACGTTCACCTATCCGATCGCGCTCGATTACACGGGCACCCTCCGATTCGAGGCGACCGTGGACGACGGTCAGGGCACGGTCAGCGCGGGCCAGCAGAGCGTGACGGTCGCCCTCGCGTACATGGCCCTGAGCCTCGACCGGGGCGACTACAATCCCGGCGACACGATCAACGCGTTCTACGGCGTCACCTCGCACGTCATCACGAATCCCACGTACGCGTACGAGGTCGATGACGAGAACGCGGTCATCGTCTTGTCCGGCATGACGAACCTCACGTTCTTCGCGTTCCGCACGCCGAACCCTGCGAGCCGCAGCTACACGTTCCACGTGACGGCCTCGGACCGCGGGAACACGACGCAGGCGCAGGCGACGATCACCCAAGCGGCCGGCTTCGTCCTCGGGTTGACCTTCGATCGGTCGTCCTACGCCGCGGGCGAGACGATCCACGCGCGGCTCACGCTGACCGCGCGAGGTCCGACCTCGCTCCCAAGCCAGTTCCGTTGGTCCCTGTCGATTGCCTCGACGTCGGTCTCGGCGATCACGACCGGGTCGACGGCCGACCTCTTCCTCCGGATCCCGCAGGGGACCGGGGGCGGAGGCCTCCTCGTCTTCGCGAACGAATTCAACACCGGAGCGAGCGCGTTCCAGACGGTCCAGGTCGGCGCGTCGGGGAACGGGTTCTGGTCCACCGACGTAGGCGGTATCCCGATCTTCGGCATCGTCCTCGGCGTCTTGTTCCTCCTCCTCCTGATCGCGGTGATCGGTCTCTGGAGGCGGGTCGGAGGCGGCCTCGCACCGATGGGCGTCAAGGGGACACCACCCCCGCCACCGGAGGGGCCAGTCCAGACCCCGCCGACCTCGCCCATGTCGATCACCTGTCGCCGCTGCGGCAAGCCGATCGACCTCTCGACCAGCCGCCGTCCGATCGAGGTCATGTGCCCGTCGTGCGGCGAGACCCAAGTCGTCACGTAAGCGGCGCAACGTTCATAGGCGCTCCACCGCGTCTCCGGCCCGCTCGCGGGGGGCATCGGGAATTGGGGGACGAGGACGAGTTGCTCAAGGCGGCCCAGAAGAACGATCTCGCGAACGCCCAAGCGATCCTCGACCGCAATCCGTCGCTGCTCCGGATGCGCACCCCGAACGGGACGCTCGTGCTGACGGCCACCTTCTACGGGGCCTCGGACGTCCTCAAGCTCCTGCTCGCCCGGACGCCGGAGGACGCGCTGAACCTGTACGAGGCCGCGACGGTCGGGAATGCGCGGCGGCTCAAGACGATCCTTGGGCAATCCCGCGTCCGCGTGAACGAGGCGAACAAGGAGGAAGGCTTCGACCCGCTCGGCCTCGCGGCGTTCTTTGGCCACTCCGAGGCGGTCAAGGTCCTGCTGGACCACGGGGCCGATGTGAACCAGAAGCCACCGAGTCGGTTCGCGAACACGGCCGTGGATGCGGCCGTCTCCGGAGACCACGCGGAGGTCGTGCGGATCCTGCTCGCGGCCGGGGCGAACCCGAACGTCAGGAGTGAGGCCAATTACACGACGCTCCACAAGGCGGCGGTGCACGGGAATCTCGAGGTCGTACGGATGTTGCTGGACCACGGGGCAGACGTCCACGCCACCCGCGACGGCGGTCACACGCCCTTGGATGACGCGATCGAGAAAGGGCATACCGCGATCGCGGATCTGCTTCGGGCGCGGGCGAATA
>DATGWB010000023.1:0-43898 GCA_035299725.1 Thermoplasmata archaeon | reverse complement strand
GACCGCGTCCATGGCACGGTCGTCATCGAAGGCATCACGATCGAGAAGGTCGACGAGAAGAAGGTCGCCCGACCGCTGCACGCGTCGAACCTCCTGATCGTCCGGATGGACGACACGGATCCCTGGCGGCGGCGAAAGTTCGAGGAGTGATTCGGTCGTGAAGAAACATCTGAAGCGGTTGCCGGCTCCCCGCAGCTGGTCGATTCCGAGGAAGACGGATTTCTGGGTCGTGAAGCCCTCTCCCGGTCCTCACCCGATCGATACGAGCGTCCCGCTCGGACTGATCCTCCGAGACATGCTGAAGGTGTGCGCGAACGCCCGGGAGGCGCGACACATCCTGAACGGCCGCGGCGTCTTCGTGGACGGCCGCGCGGTCACGGATCCGAAATTTCCGGTCGGCCTCATGGACGTCCTGTCGTTCGCGGCGACGAAGGCCCATTACCGGATGCTCGTCGACACGCGCGGCCGGATGGCCCTCGTCCCGATCGACGAGGGAGATGCGAAGTGGAAGCTGTGCCGTGTCGAGGACAAGACCACGGTCAGCCGGGGCAAGACGCAGGTGAATCTCCATGACGGGCGGAACGTGCTCCTCGAGAAGGACGCGTACAAGACCGGGGCCACGTTGAAGCTCCACGTCCCGGAGCAGAAGGTCGTCGAACACTACGAACTCGGGAAAGGCGCGCCGGTCCTGGTGACGGGCGGGAAACACGTCGGCGAGATCGCGCATGTCCTCGAGATCCAGCGGACGCGCAACCCGCGCGCGAACATCGTGACGTTCACGGAAGGCTTCTCGACGGACGCCGGCAAGGTGTTCGTCGTCGGCAAGGAGGCCCCGTCGATCCGAACGCCGGAGGTCTCGGCAATCTAGGTGGGACCATGGCGGGCATGCGCGACATCCGAATCGAGAAAGTCGTCGTCAACGTCGGCGTCGGCGAGGCGGGCGAGAAGCTCGTGAAGGCGCAGAAGGTCCTCGAGCTCGTGACGAAGCAGAAGTCCGTGCAGACCCTCAGCCATCAGGCGGTCCGGGACTGGGGCGTCCGCCGGAACATGCCGATCGGGACGCGCGTCACCTTGCGCGGCGGTCCCGCGGAGGCGTTCCTCGCGGAAGCGCTCTCGATCCGGAACAATCGCCTCCCGGGGTACAGCTTCGACTCGAACGGGAACTTCTCGTTCGGGATTCAGGACTACACCGACTTCCAGGGGATGAAGTACGACCCGGAGATCGGGGTGTTCGGGATGGACGTCAGCGTGAGTCTGCAGCGGCCCGGTTGGCGGGTCGCCCGACGTTCGAACAAGGCGCGCCGGATCCCGCGGCGACATCGGGTCTCCCGAGATGAAGGGATGCAGTTCATGAAGGATCGCTTCAAGGTCGAGGTGGTCACCTGAAGCGCACGAAAGACTTTGGTCGGAAGCGCGGCTGCCTGCGCTGCGGACGCAAGCGCGGCATCGTCCGCCGGTATGGGCTCCACCTTTGCCGGCAATGCTTCCGCGAGATTGCCTACGAGCTCGGCTTCCGGAAATACAGCTGAGGGAACACCATGCTGCAAGACGCTCTCAACGACGCCATGGTGACGATGCGAAACGCGGAGGCCGCGGGCAAGACGGACTGCGTGATCCGTCCCGCGTCGAAGTTGATCGGCCGCGTGCTCAAGGTGATGCAGGAGCACGAATACATCCGGTCGTTCGAACTCATCGAGGACGGTCGCGGGAATCTGTACCGCGTGGCCCTGGTCGGCAGCATCAACAGTTGCGGCGTGATCAAGCCGAGGTTTGCGGTCAAACGAACCGAGCTCGAGAAGTGGGAGGCCCGGTACCTGCCCGCCCAAGACTTCGGCGTCCTGATCCTGACGACCACGGAAGGCGTGATCTCCCAGACCAAGGCGAAGCAGATCGGCGTGGGCGGCAAGCTCATCGCGTACGTGTACTGAGGTGAGGAATGCCGGTCGCGGGATTGCTGGAAGAGGTCGTCGAGATCCCGGACGGCGTGCATCTGCGAGTCGACGGCGACTTCGTCGTCGTAACTGGCGGAGGCCACACGCTTCGGCGCCGTCTGTCCCACCCGCGGTTGCGGATCGACGTGAAGGGCCAGCAGGCCACCGTCCGGTGTGAGTACCCGCGACGCAAGGAAGCCGCGCTCCTCGGCACGTTTGCGGCCCATCTCAGGAACATGATCGTCGGGGTCCGAGACGGCTTCACGTACGAGATGAAGATCGTCTACAGTCACTTCCCGCTGAAGGCCACCGTCAAGGGTTCGGAGTTCATCATCGAAAATTTCCTGGGGGAGAAGTTCCCGCGAAAGACGAGGATCGTCGGGGAAACGAAAGTTGAAGTCAACGGGGACCAGGTCCTCCTCACCGGGCCGGACGTCGAGGCGGTCGGCCAAACCGCCGCCAACATCGAGCTGGCCACGCGGATCCGCGGATTCGATCCTCGGATCTTCCAGGACGGAATCTACATCACGAAGAAGGCCGGGGAGGCGTGAGGATGGCGGACGAAAAGGAACCGAAGGCGGACGCCAAGACCGCGAAGAAGGCGAAGAAGACCGCCGTCCCCGAGGTGCCCGAGCCCGAGCAGGCGCTCCCCACGGCGGCGGAGATTCGCGCCGCGAAGAAGGCCGAACTCATCGCCTGGTCCGAACGCTACGACCTCAGTCAAGAAGGGAAGGTCGACGAACTCCGAAAGCGTCTTCTCACGTTCATCGAACGGGAGGCGGCGAAGAAGGCCGCACCCGAAGAAGAAAAACCCGCTCCTCCGAAGGCGGAGAAGAAACCCAAAGAGAAGCCGAAGGAGAAAGCGAAGCCTCCGAAAGGAAAGAAGGGAAAGGAGGAAGCGGAAGAGGAGGCCGAGGAAGAGGTCCACGAACCGCGCGCGAAGCCCAAGCTCGAACCTCACCTGAAGCGGCTCCTCGCGGTGCGCTCCGCGAAGAACGCGGCGCGGCCGAAGTTCCGCCGTCAGGAGTGGTTCCGCTACCGGAAGTTCGGAGACGAGTGGCGAAAGCCGCAGGGCGGGCAATCGAAACTCCGGCGACATTTCGGGTACCGCTGGAACCTCCCGTCGATCGGATATCGCGGGCCTCGCGCCGTCCGCGGGCTCCACCCGAGCGGCTTCCAGGAAGTCCTCGTGCACAACGAACATCAGCTCGAAGGACTCGACGCAGGGAAGCAGGCGGTGCGGATCGGACACGCGGTCGGCACCCGAAAGCGCGAGATGATCGAGAAAGCGTGCGATGAGAAGGGCCTTCGCGTGCTGAACCGGATGGTGACCGAATGAGGTTCGACTACCAGCGGCGCCTCGCGGCATCGATCCTCGGCATCGGAGTCAACCGGGTCTGGATCACCACGGACCCGAAGGTCCAGGACGACATCCTCGACGCGATCACCCGGGACGGCATTCGCAACCTCATCCGGAAGAACATCATCCAGAAGCGGCCGGTGCAGGGCGTCTCCCGCGGGCGGGCCCGACATCGAGCCGAGCAGCGGGCAAAAGGCCGACGCCGAGGTCATGGGAGCCGCAAGGGAGCCCTCAATGCGCGGACGCCGCAGAAGACCCGCTGGATCGGGATCATCCGGGGCATGCGTCGGTACCTGCGGGACCTCCGCGACACGGGCCGGATCGACACCGCCACCTACCGGCGGTTCTACGGCCAGTCCAAGGGCGGCATGTTCAAATCGAAGTCCCACCTGGACCAGCAGTTGCGCGCGGCCGGAGTGATCAAGGAGGCATCGAAGTGAAACAAGGACCCCATTACCGCGTCCCGTTCCGACGGCGGCGCGAGGGCCGCACGGACTACCGGTCGCGGGCGAAACTCCTTCGGAGCGGGAAACCGCGCGTCGTAGTGCGGAAGACGCTCAACCAGACGATCATCCAGTTCATCGTCGCGGACGCCGGCGGGGACCGGGTCGTCGCGACCGCGCAGTCGCTCGAGCTGAAAGAGCGAGGATGGGCCGCGGGCACCGGCAACCTCCCGGCGGCGTACCTCACCGGATATCTTGCCGGCAAGCGGGCGGCCGCGAAGGGCGTGTCGGCGGCAATCCTCGACCTGGGTCTGCAACGGCCCTCCAGAGGCGGACGTCTCTTCGCCGCCCTCCAAGGCTTGCTCGACTCCGGTGTCGCGGTGCCTCACAGCCCGGACGTGCTGCCGTCGAAGGAGCGCATTCGCGGGGCCCACATCGGGGAATCGATCCCGACGCAGTTCGACGCGGTGAAGGCGAAGCTGGAGGCCGCCTGATGCCGCAGCGGCGCGGGGGGCGTGGTCGCAAGCGGGAGGCTCGGGCCGCGAGACCGGAGCGGAACCTCAGCGAGTGGGCGCCGAAGACGAAACTCGGCCGGCTCGTGCTCGCGGGTGAGCTGACAACGCTCGGGGACGCGATCCGGACGGGCCTGCCGATTCGCGAACCGGAGATCGTGGACATCCTACTCCCGGAGACCGAGGACGAGGTCCTGGACGTCAACATGGTTCAGCGGATGACCGACTCCGGTCGCCGGGTGAATTTCGTGATCACCTGCATCGTCGGAAACAAGGATGGCTTCGCGGGCCTCGGCCGTGCGCGCGGCCGCGAGGTCGGTCCGTCGATTCGGCGGGCGATCGATAACGCGAAACTCAACATGATCGAGATCAAGCGGGGCTGCGGCTCCTGGGAATGCGGGTGCGGCCGAGCCCACACGCTTCCGTTCAAGGTGACGGGGAGCAGCGGATCCGTCGACGTGGTCCTCAAGCCGGCCCCCCAGGGAGTCGGCCTCGCGGTGGGCGACGTCGCGAAGAGCGTCCTGCGCCTCGCCGGCATCACGGACGCCTGGGGCTTTACGAAAGGCCACACGAAGACGACCGTCAACTATGCGCTCGCGACGTTCGCCGCGCTCCGGCAGACCGGCCAAGTCAAGGTGCGATCCGAGCAAACGGAGCGGCTGAAAATCAAGTCCGGCGCGGAGCAGGTCTTCACCCGGAAGGTCGAGGCGCCGTCGGTCGTGGCCGAAGGACCGCCTCCGGGAGAACTTCCCGAGGAAATCGAGGTCGAGGGAGCCACGCTGACGGAAGAGCCGGCGGACGAGTCGAAGGACGGGGAGGCGCCGGAGGAATGAGCTTCGCGGTCCTCAGGCTCCGAGGGAAAAGCGATCTCCGTCGCGATGTGAAGGACACGCTCCGGATGTTGCACCTGACCCGCCAGAACCACTGCTCGATCGTCCCGGAGGACCCCACGTACCGGGGCATGCTCCAGCTCGTGAAGGACCACGTCACCTGGGGCGAAGTCGACCCGGAAGTGCTTGCGAAACTCCTCCTGAAGCGGGGCCGCCAGATCGGCGACAAGCCGATCGACGACTCGTTTGTGAAGGGCCACAGCAAGTTCAAGTCGATCTGGGATCTGAGCCAGGCGATCACGAAAGGCGAGGCGACCCTCGCCGATGTGCGCGAACTCCGGCCGGTCCTCCGACTGCCACCGCCTCGGAAAGGGTATCGCGGGATCAAGCGCGGATTCCACGATGGCGGGGACCTCGGATACCGCGGAGGGGCCATCAACTCGCTCCTCGTGCGGATGCTCCTCGAGGAGGGCAAGGATGGTCTCTAGGACGCGGAAGCTGCGGGGCAGTCGCACGCACGGCCGCGGCAAGAAGCACGGACGGGGTGCCGGTGGCCGCGGCGGCACCGGCAACGCGGGCCTCCACAAACACAAGTTCAAGTGGATGATCAAGTACGACCCCGAGCATTTCGGACCGCGCGGCTTCTTCCGACATGCACAGCCGCGCCCGACGACCGCGATCGACCTCGAAGACCTCGCCCATCGGATCGGCGAATTCGAAGCCGCGGGCCATGCGAAGAAGGACGATTCTCGAATCAATGTCGACCTGACCGCCGCGGGAATCGACAAGCTATTAGGCTCTGGTCGCGTAACGATGGCAATGCGGATCACCGTCGCGAAGGCCTCTCCGGCCGCCGTCGCGAAGGTCTCCGGCGCTGGCGGCGAGGTCGTCCTCCCAGGGGACGCCGGGAAGTAGTCCGATGCCCCTCGAAGAGAAAAAGAAGAGCCGTCTGTACGCGCTGAAACCGCTCACGGACCGGCTGCCCGCGGTCACGCGGCCGGAAGGCCACGTTCACTTTCGCACGAAGATGTTCTGGGTCCTCGCGATCCTGATCCTGTATTTCGCGATGACGAACATCTTCATCTACGGCCTGGACCGGGCCAACGTCATCGACTTCTTCTCGAGCCTGCGGGCGATCCTCGCGGGCGCCCAGGGCTCGCTGATGCACCTCGGGATCGGCCCGATCGTCACGGCGTCGATCATCATGCAGCTCTTCGCGGGCGCGAAGATCATCAACCTGGACCTCCAGGACGACGAGGACAAGAGCGTGTACCAGGGGACCCAGAAGTTCCTCGTCATCATGATGATCTTCGTCGAGGCGATCCCGCAGGTCTTCGGTTTCCTCACGCCGGCCGCCGGATTCGTGAGCGAGCTGAACGGGTCGTTCCTGTTCGGCGTCATCCCGACAGGTCAGGGGCACACGTTAGCCGAGATCCTGATCGTGGTCCAGCTCTTCGGGGGGTCGTATCTCGTCTTCCTGATGGACGAGGTCGTCTCGAAGTGGGGGATCGGCTCGGGCATCTCGCTGTTCATCGCGGGCGGGGTGGCCCAGCAGATCTTCACGGGAACGTTCAACTGGGAGCCGTCCTCGGCGACGAGCCAGGTCCCCGCGGGCACCATTCCGAAGACGGTGTACTACCTCCAGCACTATTCCGGCAGTCAGCTCGCCGGCGGCGGGATCGAACAGATCATGGTCCAGCCGCCGAACCCCCTCATCGCGCTCATCGGCACGGTCCTCATCTTCCTGATCGTCGCGTACGTCGAATCGACGCGGATCGAGCTCCCGCTTGCCCACGGCATGGCCCGGGGCGCGCGCGGCCGGTACCCGATCCGCCTGATGTACGCCTCGAACATCCCGGTCATCCTCGTCGCGGCGGTCCTGGCGAACGTGAGCATGTTCTCCCTCCTGTTCTGGCAGCATCCCGAGTGGCCCATCGTCGGGCACGCATCGTGGATCGGCGCCTACCCAGACGCGCTGGACACTCGGGTGGTGTCCGGGCAGATCCAACGCACCACGCCGATCGGCGGCCTGGCGTACTACTTCTCGAACGTGAACGGCGTACAGGACTGGCTCCTGCCGCTCTTCAACCCGAACACGTACGGCGTCTACCTACGGGGCTTGGCGTACTGGCAGGTCTTCCTCCACATCCTCGTCTTCCTCGGGGTCTTCATCGGCGGCTCCGTCATGTTCGCAAAGTTCTGGATCATGACGACGAACATGGGGCCCGAGGACGTCGCGAAACAGATCGAGTCGAGCGGGATGCAGATCCCGGGATTCCGACGGGACCCGCGGATCCTGCGGCGGGTGCTGGATAGGTACATCCCGGTGGTCGCGGTGATTTCGGGGGCCTCGGTCGGCGCCCTCGCGGCAGGCGCCGACATGATCGGGACGGTGGGGAACGCCTCCGGCACGGGCGTCTTGCTCTCCGTGGGCATCATGATCCAGCTGTACGAGGCGATCGGGCGGGAGCAGATGATGGAGATGCATCCCGTCTTACGTCAGTTCTTCGGGGCCACCGGATAACGGCCGAGAGTCCAAGCCGGCAAGGCGCCCCTCCGAGTTTCGCGACGGGCGTATCGTGGTCCTAGTAGGACGTCCGGTAGGGACCCAGGTTCCACCCGTCACGTCGGCGCGACGCGCACCGTGAGCTGCTCGGACTCGCTGTCGTATCGCACCAATTCCGCGTACCGGCCCCAGTAGACGAGGGCGTTGAAGACGTCCTCGGCCTGGTGGCTCCCGACCCGGTCCGACAGCGCCTGAACTACCTGCTGGCGTCCGAGCGGGGCGCTTGAGCTCCGTGCCATCTCCATCACGAGGCGGAACGCCGGCATATCATCGATGATTTCCCGAACGATTTTCTTCCGCTCGCGGACATTCGCGGTCAACAGCTTTCGGCTCAATTCGGTGATCCGGATGTCCCCGTCCTCGACCGTCACGAGTCCGAGGAACTCCGCCGCGTTCAGGATCGGCCCGAGGCGGTCAACATCCATCTCGACCTCTCGAGAAATCGTCGCGGCGTCCGCGACCCCACCGACCTCGTCGACCGCCTCGACGAGGCCCAGGATCTGACCCACAGAGACCTTCGCCATCGAATGGAAGTCGGTCACGGGGGTCTTCGGTCCATCATCGTCGCCCATATTTGACACTTGACCTACCCCTCACACGATCAGCGAATAGATTTCATCGACCCAGCCGTAGAACTCGGGGTCCTTACGGTTTCGCGGTCGCGGCAAATCGATTTCGAGCTCGGCGACCATGCGCCCGGGTCGGCTGGAGAGCACGATCACGCGGTCCGCGAGGTACACGGCCTCCTCGATCGAGTGTGTGACCATCAGCACCGCCTCGGGCGGCAGATCGGGATTCGACCACAACTGAAGGATCTCGTCGCGCAGGTTCTGGGCCGTCAAGGCGTCGAGGGACGAGAACGGCTCATCCATGCAGAGCAGGAGGGGCTCAATCGTGAGGGCGCGTGCAATTCCGACCCGCTGCTTCATCCCCCCGCTGAGTTCCCGCGGGTACGCGTTTTCGAACCCCGTCAACCCGACCGCGTCGATGAACTTCTTCGCGACGGCCCGGCGTTTCGCGGGGTCCTCGTGCAGGGCCTCCAACCCGAGCTCGACGTTCTGCGCGACCGTCAGCCACGGGAACAGGGCAAAGGACTGGAACACCATCGCGACCTGCGGATTGTCCGCGCGGATCGGATGCCCTTCGAACAGGACCTGACCGGAGGTGGGCGTGTCGAGGCCGACAATGATTCTCAGGAGCGTCGACTTCCCACAGCCCGACGGACCGACGAGGCAGACGAAGTCGCGCTCCGCAAGTTCAAATCGGATCAGGTCGAGAATCTTGGACTCCTTCCCGTTGTCGAAGTAGGATTTCGATACGTCCTTCACCTGAAGGAGCGGTTGGGCGCCCCCCATCACACATCCATCCTGTACTTCACGGCGGCACGCTTGTAGATCGGGCGCCAGACGAGTTTGTTTAGGGTCAGGACGACCACGGTCATCGCGAGGACCGTGAGGTAGCCCATGACATAATCCCCGGTCACGACGGTCGCTTGAAACAGGGAAGCTCCGAGGCCGGTCACCGAATAGACCGACCGGCCGAACTGAAGATACTCGGCCACGATGAGTGCGTTCCATCCGGCGCCCCACGCCGTAATGCTGCCGGTGGCGAGCGAGGGGACCAGCGCCGGCAGAAGAAGTCGACGCCAATAGGTTCGACCCCGCAACCCGAACGCCCGGGCCGCTTCGTCGAGGTCCCCCGGGATCGACCGCACCCCCGCGATCAAATTGAACAGGAGATACCACTGCATCGCGAAGAGGGATACGAGGTAGGCTCCAATCTCTCCGGCGAAGTAGCCGCCCATGGTGACCGCGACGGCGAAGCCAATAATCAGGGGCTGAAGAGCCGTGGCGGGGATCGAGGCCGAGATTTCGAACGCGGGAGTCGCGAAGCGCGCGGCCCATTTGCTCCGCCCCAACCATGCGGCGGCGGGGATGGTCCAGGCCAGGGCCGAAAGATAGGCCAAGAGGAGCCTCAAGAACGAGAAGGCCGCCGCCGCGGGCAGGTCCCTCGCCCCCGACGGCAACGGCCGCTGGAAGAAACCGACCAGCCCGATCAGTCCCGTGGCAACGACGATGACGAAGATGACCAGGAAAAGGACGAGGTCGGCCCGTCGGACGGCCCGGATGGCGCGTTGATGGCTGCTGTACACGCGGTCAAGTTTCGCGGAGGATCGGGCATATCTGTCCAAGAGCGGCTGGATTCGGTGCGCGGTTTCCCGGCGGAGCCGGGGGAAGCGCGGCAGCCAACGCAAGCGTTCGTACGGGCTCGGAACATGGAGGGACGCACGGTCGCCGGAAGCGGTCGTCTCGATCCGGAACCGTTCGGACCAGACGCTCATCGGGCGCCAGAGGAAGACGTCCAACAGGAGCACCACGGTTGCGAGTGCCGCGATTCCGATCGCGATTCCCCCGATGTCCCCTCGCTGCCCGGCGAGATAGATGAAAGACCCAAGCCCCGGTCGCACGTAGCTCGCCCGAGGCGTCGTAATGATTTCACTTGCGACGAGGAAGAACCATCCGTTCGTCCACGACAAAATCGAGTTGTAGACGAGTTTCGGGACCATCGCGGGGAACGCGAGCAGACGGAAGCGCAGCCAACCATGAAGGCCGAAGCTCCGGGCCGCTTGGTCGAGGTCCGGAGGAAGGGTCGTAATCGACTCGTACACGCCGAACGCCATGTTCCAGGCCATGCTCGTGAAAATGAGGAAGACGGCCGCGGTTTCAATCCCAAACGGATCGCCGAGGGGCCCATTGACGAAGAAGAGCAGGACGAATGGGAAGAAGCCGAGGATCGGGATGGACTGAAGGATGTCCATGACCGGGAGCATGACGGTTGCCGCCCGGTTGTTCGTCGCAGCCGTGTGACCGTACGAGATCGCGAAGAGGAGCGCGAGAAGGTACGCGGCCACCATGCGTAAGATGGAGAAGAACGCGAGAATCGGAAGTGTGGCCGCCGTCCGCACTGCGTCAGGGAACAGAACCGCCGTCGCGATTCCAATCAGGATGAGAACGACCGCGAGGATCCGGAGCCGCCCGCGGAGGCCGCGCATCCTCGTCCGCAAAGGACGGGGGCTATATACGGGTTGTCGAGCGGCCTTCACACCCCGGCGAGGAACCGGGACAGGATCGCCTTCTGCGCATGCAGACGATTCTCGGCTTGATCGAACACAATGGACTGGGGCCCGTCGATCACCTCGTCGGTGATCTCGAGTCCTCGATGGGCCGGCAGGCAGTGCATCACGACCGCGTCCTTCTTCGCGTGGCCGACGAGGGCGGAGTTGACCTGGTACAGGCGGAACACTTTCTCGCGTTTGTCCTGCTCCTTCTCTTGGCCCATCGAAACCCAGACATCGGTATACACGATATCCGCGCGTTCCACGGCTCCCACGGGATCGTCCACGACCTGAATCGTGGATCCACTCTCTTTGGCGATGCCTCGCGCGGCCACGAGGATCCCCGCGTCCGGTTCATAGCCGCTCGGGCAGGCTGCCGTCATGTCCATGCCGACGATCGCCGCGCCGAGGAGAAGCGAATTGCAGACGTTGTTCCCGTCTCCGACGTAGGCCAGCTTCAGTTGCTTGAACGCGCCGCCTTTGTGCTCGAGGATCGTGAACAAGTCCGCGATGACTTGGCACGGATGTTCCTTGTCGTCGAGGCCGTTGATCACCGGGACGGTTGCATTCCGAGCCAATTCTTGGACGTTCTCTCGCTTGAACGCGCGGTACATGATGCCGTCCACGTAGCGGCTCAGCACCCTCGCCGTGTCGGAGATCGTCTCGCCGCGGCCGATCTGCAGGTCGTTCGGGCTCAGGAAGAGCGCATGGCCGCCGAGCTGGGTCATCCCGACCTCGAACGAGACCCGCGTCCGAGTCGAGGCCTTCTCGAAGAGCATCGCGAGGCTCTTCCCGCGCAGCGGTTCGTACGGCTCCCCGGCCTTCGTGCGGTTCTTGATGCTCGCCGCGAGCTCGAGGAGGCCGACGAGGTCGTCCTTCACGTCGAGCATCGAGACGAGATCGCGCTTCGCGCCCATGGACCGGCGGCCCATCCGAGGGTCCGTACAAAACACTTGTGCACCGCCGCGACGGAGGCGCAGTCATCAAATAACCTCGCTCGAATGAGGGAGCGTGGAGCCGGTACCTTCGAGGGCCGCCGAGCGGCGGCGGCTTCAGGATGCGGTCGCCGCGCGCCAGCGGAGAACGAGCATCCTCGCCGGCGTCCTCGGATTGGCGTTGCTGTTCGCTGGCGCCGTCGGGGTCATCATCTCCCCGTTGACTTCGCTCGCGTTGATCGTCGTGATGAGTACCGGCATCGTGTTCCTCATTGTCGCCTTGTTCCTGGCGCGAAACCCGATTGTCGGGCTCCTTGCGAGGCCTCCACACAAGTGAGGACTGCGTTGCGTCAGTGTTGTCGTGCAGCGACGCGTTGGAGGACGCTCGCGCGCCGAGTCGAGGACCGGCTCGATGGGTTGCCGAAGAGCTCCGAAAAAAGTTCGTCGCCCCTCGCGCCCAATCGATAGGAGGTCACCTGCCGACCGTCCCGCTCGTAGGCCACATCGACGAGTCCCGCGGCCTTCAACACGCCCATGTGGTAGGCCAGAAGCCCGCTCTCGATCCGGACGGCCTTCGCGATTTCATGGAACGGCAGGCCGGGGGAATCGTGAATGAGGCGGAACGCCCGCAGCCGGATCGGATTATCAAGCGCGGTGTAAGCCCGTAGGCGGTCGAGAATCTTGGGGTCGGTGTCTTCCGTCTCAGACAGCTTCTTCATGAAGTCCACGATATTCTACGAGGTATAAATATATTTACTTCGTAATGATTGTCCGTCGGAGGGCCTTGATTTCGCGATGGCGCTCCGCCAGCATGGGAATGAGGGCCTTCGCCGAGGGCACCGGTGCCTGCCGTCCGCCATCGACGGGGTACACGTGTCCATACCGGACAAGATGGGTCAGGTACAAGTCGGAGAGGTAGCTCCCCGAGGGGCTGTGCACCGGGTGGTACTCCGGTTGGACCAGGACGCGGAGTTTCGGCGCGATTCGAGGATTGGACGAGAACTGGCCGAACTCCGTAGCGGCGCCCCACGACTCGATGCTCAGGAATACAAGATCGACGTCGCTCCGTTCGAGGATGTCCTCCTCGATGACGGACGGACCGATTTCCGGGGGGAAGTCGTCCTCCGGTACAAGCGCGACGATCCCCCGCGTCGTCAGCACATGCGCGACCGCTCGCCGCTCGTCGAGTCCGCGTCCGGAGGAGCCCAAGAGCACGACCACTAGGCCGGAACGCTTGAGACGGTCCTCCATCTCTCTGCGAATCGCATGAACGCGTCTCACTGCGGTATTTCCCGTCACGGCTCCCCCGGCGGGCATGCGTCGCTCGGCTAGTTGAGGACCCGCTGGAGAGGTCGGTGAAACAACTCCGACCGGTCGACGGTTCGCTGGATTGCGTTGAGCAAAATACTATATTCCCCTCCCCGGTTGGGCGGCGTGCGGCCGGGATGGGCTAGCCTGGTTATGCTAGGGGACTGTGGATCCCTTGACGCGAGTTCAAATCTCGCTCCCGGCCCTCGCGTACGGCTCGCCCTTCCCCCGGTCTGGAACTCTCGCCGCGGGAATCGCAGCATCTTCATGAGACGACCTCCGTTTATTCGGTCTGGGTCCTCGTGAAGGTCGTTGTGTTCGGCGCGACGGGGGAGACCGGGCGCCACCTCACGGAACGGGCACTGCGGGCGAGCCACACGGTCACCGCCTTCGTGCGCGATCCGACCCGCATGACCATCGTCCACGAACGGTTGCGCGTCGTCCGAGGCGACGTCCTCGACCCTCCCTCGGTGGATCGGGTGATTCCCGGTCACGACGCGGTCCTTTCGGCTCTGGGGAGCACGGCTCGCAATCCGGCGCCGGTCCTTTCCGACGGCGTGCGACACATCCTCGATGCGATGGAACGGTCCCGCGTCCGCCGGATCGTGGCCCTCTCGGCGGCTGGCGCCCTCGGGGAGTCGGCCGGATTCGCGGTCGGGAATGCGGGCATGCGAATCTTTCGAATGTGGCTGCCGGAAGTCTATCGAGAGCATCGCAAGATGCTCGACGAACTTCGGCGTCGCGAACTCGAATGGATCGCGGTGCGCGCCGTCCTGTTGACGAACGGCCCAGCGAAGGGTCGCTACCGCGTGGCGGTCGAAGGAATCCCGCGGTGGGGCTTTCGCATCTCCCGCGCGGATGTCGCGGACTTCATGGTCCAACAACTCACGAACAACGAGTTCGTCCGGAAGCTGCCCGCGACCGCGTACTGAATCCGCTCGGATTCGCCGGGTAGGTGCACGGGCACCAACGACCGCATGCTTTTATATGGCCGCCCAGATAGTCGACCGCTTCTCGAGGCGATGAAGAAGCCTCGGGCGGCCCGAATCCCCAGGAGCGGGGCTGCGATGATCAAGCAGGCGGAGAAGACGTATGCTCCACTCGAGGTGGAGAGACAGGTCCAGGAATTCTGGGACCGGGCGAGGGTCTATCGGAAGACCGTCGTGGCCCGGGAGAAAGGCGAGGATTTCTTTTTTGGCGACGGCCCGCCGTACACGACCGGATCGATTCACCTCGGACAGGTCCTGAACAAGACGATCAAAGATCTCGTCGTCCGCTATCACCGCATGCGCGGCTACCACGTCCGGGACCAGCCAGGCTACGACATGCACGGCCTCCCGATCGAGGTGCAGGTCGAGAAGACCCTCGGGATCACGAACAAGAAGGAGATCGAAGAGCTCGGCATCGAGAAGTTCGTGAACACGTGCCGGACCTTCGCGACGGATCTCCTCCAGAAGATGACGAAACAGTTCCAGTCGCTCGGCATCTGGCTGGATTGGGACCGCCCGTACATGACGATCCGCAACGAATTCATCGAGGCGGCCTGGTGGACGCTGAAACGCGCCCACGAACGCGACTGGATCTATGAGGCGCTCCGTTCGATCCAGTGGTGTTCCCGATGCGAGACGGCCCTCGCGGACGCCGAAGTCGAGTACTCCGACGAAACGGACCCATCGATCTACGTCAAGTTCCGCATCGCCGGCAAACCGAACGAATCCCTCCTGATCTGGACCACGACCCCGTGGACCCTTCCCGCCAATCTCGCGATCGCGGCGCATCCCGACTTCCGGTACGCGAAGGTAAAGATTCCCTATGGCAAGAAGGTCGAGTACGTCTGGCTCATGGAGAGCGGCGTCCCCGACGTCATGGCCCGCACCGGGGTGACGAAATATTCCGTCGTGGAGACGAAGAAAGGGAGCGACCTCGTCGGCCTCGCATACCTCCACCCGCTTCGCGCGAAGCTTCCCTATCAGAAATCCGTGAAGGGCGAGTGGGTCCACAAGGTGGTCTCCTCCGACACGGTCGCCGCCGAGTACACCGGGCTCGTCCACTCGGCACCGGGGCACGGCCCGGAAGACTTCGAACTCGGTCAGCGCCTGGGCCTTCCCGCTTTTTCCCCCGTGGACGCCGGAGGCCACTTCACCTCGGAAGCCGGCGTCTATGCGGGCCAGAAAGTGAGGGAAGCGAATCCCGGGATCATCGCGGACCTTCGGGCGGCTCACGCCCTGTTCGCGGAGGAGACGATCCTCCATGCGTACGGCCATTGTTGGCGATGCAAGACCCCGATCTTGTTCCGCGCGACGGTCCAATGGTTCCTCAAAGTGGCGGACTTCAAGCCGAAGATGGTCGAGGAGGTCGGGCGGGTCACCTGGTTCCCGGATTGGGCCGGATCGGCGCGTCAGCTCGACTGGACGTCCAACCTGCGGGACTGGTGTATTTCGCGGCAGCGATACTGGGGCATCCCCCTCCCGATCTGGCGGTGCGCGAAGTGCCATCACTGGACGGTCGTCAGATCGGCCGAGTCGCTTCGAAACGCGAAGGGCTACCAGGAAGGCATGGACCTTCACCGGCCCGGCATCGATCGGGTCGTACTGCCGTGCGAGAAGTGCGACGGCGAGATGCGACGGGTCCCCGACACGGTCGACGTGTGGTTCGACAGCGGGGTCTCGAGTTGGGCGAGCCTCGGTTATCCGGCGCGGGACGACGAGTTCCGTCGCTGGTGGCCTCAGGACTGGATCGTCGAGGGGCCGGACCAGACGCGAGGTTGGTTCAATTCCCAACTCGCGGCGGGCGTCGTCGCGTTCGACCGGGCTCCGTACGACCAAGTCTTGATGCACGGTTGGGTGAACGGTCCGGACGGTCGGCAAATGCACAAGTCGCTGGGGAATTACATCGAGCCCGAGACGGTCGTCAACAAGTTCGGCGTCGATCCGCTCCGATTCTATGTGATCGCCGTGAACGCGCCGTGGGACGACATCACGTTCCAGGAGGACGGCGTCCGGAACGCGCAGCGCACCCTCAACATCCTGTGGAACGTCCTGCGGTTCGCGACGACCTACATGGTCCTGGATCGGTTCGATCCGTTCGCGGCGGAGCTCTCTTCGATCGAAGGCCACCTCCGGCCCGAGGATCGTTGGCTCCTATCGAGGCTCGAGGGTCTGAAGAAAACCGTGGACCTCGAAATGAGTTCCTACAACCTCCACCGTGCGGCTCGCGCGGTCGAGGCGTTCATCCTCGACGACCTCTCGCGGTGGTACGTGAAGCTGGTCCGCGGGCGCACCTGGACCGAGACCGACGACGAGGACAAGCGGGCGGCGTTCCACGTGCTCTTCGAAGCGCTGAGCACCCTTGCGATCCTCCTCGCTCCCGTCGCGCCCCACATCGCCGAAGCGATGTACCAGCGCCTCGATGGACGGAAGCTCAGCGTCCACATGTTGGATTGGCCCGACGTCCGAGCGAAGTGGCTTCGGCCCGAGCTTGAGCGGTCCATGTCGATCGTGCAAGAAGCGGTCGAAGTCGTCTCAAAAGAACGGCAGAAAGGAGGCCGGAAGCTCCGTTGGCCCCTGAAACAGATCGCGGTCCGCAGCGCGACAGCGGAGGCCGCGGAAGCGCTCTCTTCCCTCCGGACGATCTTCCTGGACCAGGTGAACGCGAAGGAAATCGTGATCTTGGGACCCGCAGACGAGTTTCCGGGGACGGCCGTGGTCGCGAAACCCGACCTCGCAGCGATTGGCAAGGGGTACAAAGCTCTCGCACCCAAGATTGTGAAACTGCTCGCCACACGCGCTCCGGGCGAGATGCAAAAGGCGTTCGAGCGCGGGTCGTACACGCTCCAGGTCGACGGGCAAACGTTCGCGATCGACCCGACGATGGTGCACTTTGAGAAGGCGCTCCCTCCCGAGGTGGTCCGGGTCGAGACGCCTCACGGCGAAATCTACCTCGACCTCCGGGTGACCGCGGAGCTCCAGGCCGAAGCGTACGCTCGGGAGATCGTGCGTCGGATCCAGCAGATGCGGAAAGACCTCGACCTCGATGTCGACGATTTCATCGCCGCGGTCATCAAGACGAACAAGGAATTCGCCGCGACTCTCGAGGCACAGAAAGCCTTCATCGCCCGCGAGACCCGTTCTCGCAGCTTGACGTTCACCGACAAGACCGTCGCATCCGAACACGTCGTCGAATGGAAGGACGTCGACGGTCATGCCGTAACCATCGGCGTTACGCCGCTCCATCTCTCCGAAGCGGTTCGCGAATTCACCCGGATCCCCGGCCTCACGATTGCGAAAGCGATGGCCCTTTTCGACGCAGGCTACAAGAGCCTCGCGACGCTTCGCTCCGCGACGAAACAAGAGTTGCTCGCCGTCGAGGGCCTTGACGCGGGGGACGTCGAGCGGATCACCGAATTCCTCGCCGCCCCGAAGAAGACGGAGGCCGTCTGCCCGACCTGCCAGGCCTCCGTCCCGGACGGGGCGCGGCGCTGTCCTCGATGTGGAGAGCCGATGGCGTTGGAGGCCACGCCCTGCCCTCGATGCAAGTCGGCGATCCCTCCCGGCTCGGACGCCTGTCCGGTTTGCGGCTTCGCGTTGACCGGCCAGGCCGCCCTAGGGACGCCTTCCCGCACGGCGTGCGTCGCGTGCGGAGAGTTGATTCTCGCGGGTTCTTCCGAGTGTCCTTCGTGCGGTGCGCCGCAGACGCGACCGGCCCCGCCGGCCCCGGCCCGAACCGGTGAAGACGAGGCTCCCGCGTTGCTCAAGGACTCCTCCTCGTACCTGGTTCGGGAGGCGACGCCCGACGAGGCGTATCGCCTGTTCCTCATCGCGCAGAACGCGGGGAAGAAGGGCATGATCATCACGCGACTATTCCCGCAGAAGGTCCGAGAACGCTTCGGGCTCACGGATCTGCCGATCCTCTGGTTGAGCAACGTTGGCAAGGAGGACTCGATCCGACCGAAAGACATCGAAAAGTTATCGCTGGCTGCGGAACAGTTCCTCTCCCGCGAGAAAGGAGTGGTCCTCCTGGACGCGATCGAATACTTGGTAACCAACAATAATTTCCTGACTGTGTTGCGTCTCGTGCAGTCGATCCGCGATCAGGTGGCCGTCAATAACGGGGTGCTGCTGCTCTCCGTCAACCCGTCGACCCTCGATGCTCACCAGATGACGCTCCTCGAACGCGAAGTGGATCAAGTCGTCAACGTACCGGGCGGCCAAACGGGTTCCGCCTCTGGATGAGTGGGCGTTCCTAGGCCGAGGGCTGGAAGACCGCGGCGACGACGTCGACGAGCCGCGGGACGGTCTCGAAGCGGTCCAACTCCTCCGGTCGAATCCATCGGTGCTCGACGTTTTCCCAATCGAGGCGCACCCGACGATTCGGAGTGTCGAAGAGGAAGGGATGGACGATGTAGATCGTCGTGCCGTCTCGAGCGAGGACCGGATCCGCCGTTCCGCGAAGCGTGATTGCCCGGAGTCCTGTCTCTTCCCGAACCTCCACGATGGCCCGGTGCTTCGGATCCTCGCGGCCCTCGATGTGGCCCGAGATCGCGGACCACTTCCCTTGGAAGGTGCCCACCTTCTCACTCCGACGGACGATGAGGATGCGGCCCCGGTTCCGGAGGATCGCCGTCACCACGCGCTTTCCCTGGATGTCGGGCAGCTCGACCGTTCCCCGACCCGCGTCGACGACCATCCGATCGCCCGTTTGGAGGCCCCCGACGTCGACGCGGTCCACCATCGGGATTCCCGCGAGCGTCGCCCCGACCGCGACGACGGCATCCGCGCGTCGGTTCACGATCGCCGCGGGGCCATGGCCCCGTTTCCCGAGGCCATACAGCACGTACGAGCCCACCGTGCTCCCTTTGCCGGTCGGGAATGCGAAGATTCGGCCGGCCAGTCGTTCGCCCGTGCCGCCGGTCGCGCCATTGAGAATCGATCCGGTGGCCGGATCCGCCCCGCCGACAAAGGAGAACGGAGCCGGGGAGACGAGTGCGTGCCCCGACGCCCGACCGGCAACGATCCCGCGGGCACGAATCCTCATCCGTAGCGCTCCAACAGCGTTTGTAGTTCCTCGAAGACGACCTTCTGCCGCGAGAGGCTCGGCAAGTAGTACGCCCCCTTCCCCGACGGCGTAGCGACGGTGCCGAATCGGTGCTCGAGCAACGTGACCTCGAGGCACGTATCCGCGAGGACGCGACCGCCGCGGCGTTCGATTGTCGCGACGGCATCCGGATTCGCATCGCGCGCGATCCGACTCGTGAACACCCAAACCGGGATCCGAGGCGGCGTGCGGTCGACGAGCCGCGCGACTTCTCGCAGTTCGTCCGAGGAGAGTTGCGGGGACCCGAGGCCGATCATCTCGGCTTCGGTCCCGTCGGTGTGCGCCCGTTTCGCGGCAACCAGATCTTCCTTGGTAATCGCGATCGACTTCAGGCCCTTCACACGCGCGCGTCGGAACTCGGGCGTTACGCCCTCCAGATGGAACATTGAGCATGCGCCCGAGGAAGCGAGCGCCGCGCCGAGCCACTTGAGGTCTCCCTCGGTCCCGCGGAAGCCGCGGAAGAACGGAAGGCCGTCGCCCACTCGCTCTCCGGCGACGAGTCCGATCAGGGAGTAGTCGATGCCTCGCGGTTCCACGCCGACCTTCACGATCACCGTGGGTTCTCGACCTTCGTCTCTGTGAAGTCCGTAGTCCGGTGTCGCTCCGACGACGGCGGCGGCGAGGGCCGCGGGACCGCCCTCCCGGTTCGTGCGGGCACCAAGGACCGAGTTCGCGAAACACACGGCACTCGATTCCGCCCAGGCGACGTGTTCACCGAAGGTCGGTCGGACGCCAATGAGATACGGAGTGCAGGTGAACGAGCGATGGACTCCCATCGCCTCGTAGGCGCTCGCGATGCGTCCTTGCTTCTCCGCGAACGACGGCGGGACGCCGAGCGCCTGCCACTGCGCGAGATCCGTCCCGAGCGGGTTGACGGTCGTCGGCACCGCGACCCGCGCGTCCCGCGCGAAATCCTCGAGGAACTCGAGGCCCGGGTCCCCGATCATCTTGTACGAGACGCCGGACACGTGCGCCGAGGTGATCGGGACGAGGCGCGGTGCTTCGGCGAGGCGGCCCACCGCAAGCAGGATCTGCATCGCCTTGCGCTGGGACTCTGTCCCCTCCTCCAGCAGATTCCGCTGGGCCCGCGTGAGGCGCATTCACGGTGCCTCCGCGAGCATCGCACGGGCGACCCGCCGGGTCTCTGCCGGCTTCGCGGGGTAGGCGATTAGCTTCAGTCGGACGTCGATCGCATCTGAATCGTGCGCGAGTTCGAGCCTCTCCAGGAATGCGGCTTGTTTTTCGAACCGAAAGTGGAGGACGCCGTCATCGTCGAGGCGCGCCTCAAGATCTCGCGCGATGGCCGAGGGAACGCCGGCCGCGGCCCAGTATGACCAGACCGCCCGGATGGCGGGACGTTTCTCGACGCGGCGCACGAGCCGGACTAGGGAATTGCCGAAGTGGCCCTCCAGTTCCTCCCGAGACGTCACCCCTTCAGGGACCGCGAACGCGAGGGCCGCGGCCACCCTCTCTTCCTCTTCCGTGGCGTGACAATAGGTCCGAGCTTCGATCCGGCGGATCGGGAGGTCAGCCATGGAGCCGCTCCAGGGCCACGCGCGCCTGCCTGCGGAATTCGTCCAGGCTCGATTCGTTCACGAGCATGATGTCGGCCGTCGCGATGACCTCGCCGAGTCCCCAGCTCAGTTCGCGGAGGTCCCGTGCGCGAACCGCTTCGATCGTGAGTGCATCGTCCAAGCGCTTTCGTCGCAGCATCCGCTCATGCCGGGTCTTCGGGGATGCGTGGACCGCGAGGACCACGAGCGCCTCTCCGAAGGCCTTCCGGAAGACGTCGAGCTCCGCCCGGCCCCGCAGTCCGTCCACGACGATTCGCTCGCCGTGGATTCTCGGCAGCGTCCGCTCCGCCCAGATTCCGAATCCGTGGGCCTCCCGCTCCGCGGTGGCCATCCCGCCGACCGCTGAATCGGTCACAGGGAGGCCCCGACGCTGGGCTTCTTCCCGAACGACATCGCCC
Organism: Thermoplasmata archaeon; assembly: GCA_035299725.1. Classification (GTDB taxonomy): domain Archaea; phylum Thermoplasmatota; class Thermoplasmata; order RBG-16-68-12; family RBG-16-68-12; genus RBG-16-68-12. The sequence goes on along the minus strand of DATGWB010000023.1, from coordinate 22,833 downwards.
ATTCGGACGATGGAAAAGCCGAGATCCTTCGCCACCGCAAGGACCTCCTCCTTGCCGCATCCGGGCATGCCCGTGACGCAGACGACCCGCACGGGGCGTGAGGAAAGGGAGGGTTCACTTAAGCGTTTCCCGCCGTCACCGCTCTTTTCCCTCGGGGCACGCAAATCCGGAGTGAGGTGAGTCGTTCACGAACCTCGCCACGCAAAATAGAAATACCCACGGACCGTAAGCTCGCACCGGAGGAATACCATCCCCCTCGACCTCGACCTGACGCGGATGCGATTCGGCACCGAACTGCTGAAGCGCGGCTTCGCGAAGATGCAGAAGGGCGGCGTCGTGATGGACGTCACGAATGCCGAGCAGGCCGCGATCGCCGAGGAAGCGGGCTCCGTCGCGGTGATGGCCCTCGAGCGGGTGCCCGCGGACATCCGGGCGGCTGGCGGCGTCGCGCGCATGGCGGACCCGGTCAAGATCCAGGAGATCATGGACTCCGTCACGGTGCCCGTCATGGCGAAGTGCCGTATCGGGCACGAGGCGGAAGCGCGGGCGCTCGAGTCGATGGGGGTCGACATGATCGACGAGTCGGAGGTCCTCACCCCGGCCGACCCGTTCTTCCACGTCAACAAGAGGGGCTTCAGTGTCCCGTTCGTATGCGGGTGCCGGAGCCTCGGCGAGGCCGTCCGGCGGGTCTGGGAAGGCGCCGCGATGATCCGCACGAAAGGGGAAGCCGGCACCGGGGACATCATCGAGGCCGTCCGGCATGTCCGCCTCGTGAACAGCGCGATCGCGGAACTGAAGGCCAAGAACAAGGAACAGCTCTACCTTATCGCCACGAAGTTCGCGGACAACTACACGGTGCTCCTCAAGGAGATCCGCACCGCCCACGGCGAGCCCGCCACGGTCTCCGAAGCCGACGTCGTATTCGCGAACGAGAACCTGGACACGATCACGGAAGGCCTGTTTCAGATCCTCACCGAGGTCAAGAAAATCCAACGACTCCCGGTCGTCAACTTCGCGGCGGGCGGTGTCGCGACGCCGGCCGATGCCGCGCTGATGATGCTCATGGGCTGCGACGGGGTCTTCGTCGGGTCCGGGATCTTCAAGTCCGAGAATCCGGAAGGCCGGGGCCGCGCGATTGTCGATGCGGTCGCCCACTTCGACGATCCATCGACCGTCGCGGAGGTCTCGAAAGGCATCGGTCTCGCGATGAAAGGCATGGACGCTAAGGCGCTGCCGATCGAGGCGCGATTGCAAGACCGCGGCTGGTGACTTTCTCCAAAAGCAGGTCAAGCACCTCCGCGACGCCTGCGCCGGTCACGGCCGATACCCGAATCTCATCGGATGGACCACCATTGAGATCGCTCTTCGTCGCGGCGACGATGAGAGGCACACCCGGAAACAGCATCCGGACTTCCCCGAGGAGCCGACGTTGGTCCTCGAGGAGATAACCGCACGTCTCAGTGGGGTCGAGGAGGAAGAGCACGCCGTTCGCAAGGTGGGTGAGGGCGGCGATCGCTTGCCGTTCCATCTTGTTCCGCTCGTCCATCGGTCGGTCGAGCAACCCGGGTGTGTCGAGGATCTGGTACCGATGGACGCCGCGATCGAAGTGACCGAGCGAAACGCCTTTCGTCGTGAATGGATAGTCCGCGACTTTCGGACGACCGGTCGAGGCCGCCCGGACGAACGAGCTCTTGCCGACGTTCGGATAGCCCGCGACCACGATCGTCGGGATCGTCGGATCGACCTCGGGCACGCGTCGCAGGGCCTTGCGAGCGACGATGAGCGCCTCCAGATCGGGAGCGATCTGTTTCACAACGGAGGACAGGCGGCCGTACGCCTCCCGCCGCATTCCGGCGATCTCATTCCCCGCGGCCCGGCCGACTTTTCCTCGGTACAGTCGTGTAATCTCTCGCACCTTGTCCGCGGCCCAGTCCAGCGCCCCGAGGTGCTTCTTCAGCCGGCCGAGGTCCACGAGGACGTCGACGAGTTCGCGGTAGAACGGAGGCAGGCGGTCCAGACTCGGGAAGCCCTTCACGTATCCGCGCAGCGTGGACTCGATCGTCTGCCCGGCGCCGCGCACGCGGGCGACCGCGAGGTTCCTCGCCCGCCCGACCCGGTCCGGTCCCGTGGCGGTCGCTTTCGCAGCCCGTCCGAACGCCTTGTCCAGGAGGGACTCGGCCGTCAGGATCGAGGGCAGCTCGAACACGGCCGCTCGAATCACGCACGCGGGATAAGCCTGTGGGTCTCACAGATGGATGAGGTTCGCTCCGATGACGAACGCCACCGACAGGATGGCGACCCGGTTCACGGCCGCGAGGAAGTTCGCGATCAGGAACATGTTCTGCTCGAGCGCCTTCCCTTCTTCGTTAAAGAGCGAGTACACATAGATCGGGATCGTGTCGCTCATCATCGGGACGCTGAGGAGCAGGTAGAGGCCGGTATACCCGGTCTTGCCGACCAGCCGTTCGGCCCTCGCCACGAACCATCGCGCGACGCTCCAGCGATCCGACCACTTGCGGACGGAGCTCTCCAGATTGAGCCCGAGCCAGAAGATCAGCCACGCGCCGACCGTCTTGCCAGCCGCGATGGCGATCGCGATGACCGCTAGGTAGCCCCAATTCCGCTCGATGAGAGGCGCGAGGAGGGCGATCTCGATCGGGATCGGCAGGACGAGCGCGACGAGGACCGCGTACACGAACGCGATGAGCAGGTACAGCCACGGGGTGTGATACGCGTCGCTGAGGATCTGAAGGAGGTCCACCACGGCCGTCGGCGTCGTATCTGATGCGGGTAATAAAAGGCGCCGCCGTGGATTCCGTCAGGGCGAAATCGGATGGAGCGCGCCGTCCTGCGTGAGCAGGACCACGCGACTGTCCTCGCGCTCGGCCGCGATCTGATAGCCGATACGATCCGCGAGCCGCTCTGCAAAGGTCCGGATCGAGGCGTGGCTCGGCACGTTTTCCGCCTGGAGTCGCAGGCGGCTCTCGCCGACGAAGCTGTAGCCTTTGCACTCGATGAACATCGGCCTCGCCATCCGGTCGAGTTCCGCGTATTCGTCCTCCCAGCCGAGGTTCCAGCCCTCCACGAGCGTGTGCCGGACGACGGTCCGGGTCGGCAACGTCGGCAGGAGCGCGAGGGTCTCCTTCAGCTTGTGCCACTCGTTGTCGGACTTTGCCGCGACGAGCTTTCGATAGATCTCCGCATTCGGGGCGGCGACGGTCACGTACAGCTGCGTCGGGAGTCGGCCCTCCGCGTGCATCCGCCGGAGGACGGCGGGTGTGGTCCCATTCGTCACAAGGAACGTCGACATCTTGCGTCGCTTGAACTCGTCGATCATCTCCCCGAGTCGCTTGTACAAGGTGGGCTCTCCGGTCAAGCTGATCGCGACGTTCGTGGGGTGCCACGCCTCGAGGAACCGCTCGCGGGTCACGTTCGGATTCCCTTTGTACCCGGAGAGGAGCTCACGTTGCCCGCGGATGGACTCGTCGACGATGAACGCCGGGTCGTCCGCGGCCAGGAGGGAATTCGAGCCCCATTCCTGGGTCCGCCAGCAGAATTGGCACGCGAGGTTGCACGCATCGACCGCAGGCGTCATCTGGAGACAGCGGTGGCTCTCGATGCCGTAGAAGGTCTGCTTGTAGCAGCCGACGCCTCTCGTTAGGCTGGCCTTCGTCCAGTGGCACAGCTTCACGCCACTATGCTCGCCGACGATGCGATATCCTTGGCGTTCGAGGACCTCTTGTTTCTCGGGGTCCATTTCGTCGCGGCATGATCCGTTATGGTTAAAGGGCTTTCCCCGGGCCGTCGGCTTCGACTCGGGACCATGGCCCCGCCGTCATCGAGATCAGACTGATACGCGCCTCAACGACGAAGTCGCCGCGGGATTCCTCAGATCTATTAAGGGAGTCGCAGCCCATAGCGGATTCGGCATCGGAATGGACGAAGGACATTGGAGGCGGCGCGTCGATAATTGGGACAGGTTTCTCGAGAGGTGGTACGCGCCCTTGGTCGTGTTCTTCGGGTCTTTTGCGTTATCATTTTCTGTGACTCTGGTCTACGTTGGCGCGTTTGACTCCGTGGGATTGACCCTGTCTCTCTTTCTATCCCTCTTTCTCGGGGCGGCGAACACCTACACCGTTTTTGCTCGGCACAACCAAAGGGTCGGTCCGATCCCTGGACGCCTCTAGTCAACGACGTGCCGGATTGGTAGGAAAGAGCCACGAATCGGTGCGGTTACTCTCGACGCAATGTGAGCAAGTCGATGTCGCCTGGATGAAAGCTCACGGTCCGAAACAGCCCAACTTTCGCCTCGATTTCCTCGAGGTAGTTGAGATCGGGCGAGAACACGAGGTCGCGGATTGTGTGCTCTCGGCCTCCGTGTCGAAACGGCGCTGCGACATTCGACGCGAAGACGGCCTCCTTCCAGCTGCGGTCCACATCGGCGACGCGGCGAAACACCCACCCCGGGTCGTAGTGGATGAGCCCCCTGAGATCTGCGATCGAAACGGATTCAATCCGTCGAAGATCGCTTGTTCGAAGCGCCGTCCGGAAGCGAAATTGATCGAGCCGGAAAGGGCCGTGGACGACGAACGGTGGGTCCATGCCCAGGTCCGCCAAGACGAACGGCACCCGCCACCGCCGATCGACGAACGGGAACACATAGTTGGCCACGCGCTCCGAGTCCGCGAACACGATCCGGCGGTCGACCAGCCCCCGTTGTCGGGCTCTCCCATCAGGCTGCATCGTCGTCTTCGCCGAAAGAGGAGAGCTGGCCACTTCCCGACTCCCGGTCCGGGAGACCCTTGATTTTCGCCGCCTTCTCAAGCAGGTGCTTCACGGCGTGGCTCGTCTCCGACTCATCGAGGAGGAAGGCCACCTCTCGTTCGTCCAGTGCAAGCTCTGCCGTGAGCTGGATCCGCAACTCCTCGTCGTCGGCGTAGAGCATCCGGATGGTCGGGAGGAGGTCGGTGCGCACGGTGGATTGCGAGACGTGCAACGCTTGGGCCAGTTTCTTCGCGACGGAGTTGCGGGCGCCCCGCTGCGCGCGGGAGCGCGACATCTGGATCAGATAGTACGGGAACTCGAGTTGGCTCCCGCGGGCGCGGCCTTTGCGGGCCACCGCGACGCCGCTCGACATCATCTCGCTCGCGTATGACCAGAGGCCGTAGCGCTGCCGCCGTCGGGTGCGCCCGAGGTAGATGTCGGCTCGGCTCAGGGCCTCGTAGCCGCGGACGAGGTCGTCCGGTCGGCCATATTCGTGACCGAGGTTCTGGTCTACCCAGAGGATGAGATCTTCTGGAGACTCGTCCAGCTCCCGCACCGCGTCACGCGCTCGACGGGCATCGCCCGACCGCAAGATCTCCTCGAGGACCGGGAAGATCGTCCGCGCTCGGTCGCGGTATCCGAGAGACCGCGTGGCTTCGGCGACCAAAGAGCGCTTGCCGATCGCGAGAGACTCGAGGTCATTGATCGCCGACCGCAAATCTCCCCCCGCCCGCTCGACGATCACCGCGAGGACGTCGTCGGCGACCTCGACGCCTTCCTTCGAAGCGATGGTTCGAAGTATGTTTTTCATCGCGTCCTCGTGAACGCCTTGAAATTTAATGGTCTTGCATAGTCGCTTGAGCGATGACGAGCGGCGCGTCAGCGCGTAGTAGTCGTTCGCGATGAGGACGACCGGTTGCCGGGTCTCCTGGATCATCTCGACGATCGCGCCGATCCCGCCCTTGTCTTCGCGGCCGAAGACGTTGTCCGCCTCGTCCAGGACGATGAGCTTGCGGCCTCCTTCGCGGGATCGAACGAAGTCGCCCGTCTCGGTGAACGTCTGGAGCACGGCCCCGCGGGTGGCCACCTTGCGGATCGCTTCAGCGTTGCGGCTTTCCGAGGCGTTCATCTCGATGGCGCTCCACCCCATCTCGTTCGCGAGCGCGAGGGCCGCGCTGGTCTTCCCGATCCCGGGGTCGCCCTGGAGGATGACCGCCCGCCTGTCCGGCCGACCCTTGTCCCAGGCCGCGGCCCACTTTCGCAATTCGGCGACCGCGGTGGGATTCCCGACGATGTCCTCGAGGGTCTTGGGCCGGTACTTCTCCGCCCAACCTGTCATGTCGCGACCCGCGAAACGCGGCGAACGGTCATAATCCTATCAGCGGGAGAGCCGAAACGGGCGAAATCGGATGGAGCTAGGTTTTGTTTAGCTGTTACGTGACCATATTAGAAAATATATGTCGGAGCTTGACTCAGCTTTCAAGGCCCTTTTCAGATCTTTCGTACAGGTCGCACAGTTCTTCGAGAAACTCATCGTACGTCTTCCGGAACTTCAGGCGGTACAGCCGATCCCGAGTTTGCGTCGTGAGTTGGACCGTGGTTAGGTCCTTGACACGTTTTGTCACGGTAGTCCCCTCGACCACATAATCCTATATGCGCACATAGTACTATGTGTTGTCAATCCGAAGCGTCCCGCGGTCCCCATTCCGCCTCGGATTACCGACCGTATACGGATGGAGGTGGCCGGAGGCAGCGAATTCACCCGTTTCCCCCGGATTCTCGAGCGCGTCCTATCTTCAGGGAGAGCAGAGTGAGGATCTCCGCAATGGGACACTACTCGCGGTAGTCCTCGAGTCGGAGCTGCGGCGGATCGGCCTTTCGTTGGTCGGGTCTTCGGATCCGGCGTTGCATCTCGTTCTGCACCCGATTAAACGTTTCGATCTCGATGAGCGGTTCGTGCTTTCCGCGTTTGATACCGCCGTTCAGACGGGCGAGGCCGCAGTACACCGGGTTGCTCAGGATGTTCGCGATCGTCTGGCTCGCCCACGCTCGACCGGTCTTCGTTCGATACCCGTCCCGGTTGAGCTCCTGGCAGATCTTGGCGATTCCCTTCCCTTCGAGATAGCGCCTGAAGATGAGGGAGACCACACGAGCCTCCTCGTTCTTCAGCTGGAGGACACCGTCCACGTAGTCGTATCCGTACGGGCTAGCGTAGGTGAGGAATGCGTTCGCTTTCTTGACGGCGTTGTTCAGGGCCTCGACGCTTTGCAGCCCTCGGGCCCGCCGCATCACCTCGCGCTCGTTCAGATCGCGTTCCACGCACAGTTTCCGGAGCGCCTCGTCCTCGGATTCCGAGGCGTAGTGCTGGAGCATTTCGCGGGTCGATCCGAATCGCATGTAGACCTCCCAGAACAGGAGGGCGTCGCCCGGAGATCCGTCCACGCAATGCTTGCAGAGGAGGACCTTCTCCCGCCGGATTGTCGGATCGGCGCGGGGGTTCGCGTCGACCTCATGGCTCACTAGGTTCTTCGTGCTCCAACACCGCTGACACCGGCCTTCCTGCATTAGGCCTCCTCAGGGACCTGCGGCCGGCGTGCGGAGACTAGATGTGCTCCCGGTCCTCCCGGAACGTCGCTGTCGTTAGTCTTTTTCACTTGGAATATCGGAAGAATCAAGGGCGGGGCGTGCGCGTTTGAGAGCAGCGCCCTCGACCTCAAGCGCTCTTGGGCTAGGTTGAACCCTTTGACCGCCACGAGGGGATCGTGGTCGGCCTTCCGGACGATTCCATCCCATCGGAGGAAACCGGCGTAGACCGGATTGTGGAGGATGCGGTAGACCTTGATCGGCGTCCACGAGGTGCCGAGTTTCGTCCGCCGGCCGTTGGCATTCAGTTCGCGAGCGGTCTCCTCGAGAGTCCGGCCGTTCAGGCACAGGTCGAACATCTCGCGCACGACCTCTGCCTCGTCCTCGATCGGGACGAGCCGGCCCTCCGTGACATCGTAACCGAGCGGTGGATGGAATCCCAGGATCCCGGGTCCGACCCGCGCCTTCTGGGTCATCCCCATCTTCACCCGCTCGCCGATCTGCTCCGACTCGAGCTGCGCGATCCGTTGAATGATGTCCATGACGAATCGGCCCATCGCGGTCGAGGTGTCCAACGACTCCGACGCCGAGACGAAGTCCTTCCCCCATTCCTGGAGGTTCTCCATCATTTCCATGAAGTTCCGGGAGTTCCTGTGGATCCGGTCCATCTTGATGACCAGGAGGGCGTCCCATCGGTCCCGCTCCGCCATCATCTTCTGGTACGCCGGACGACGGATGTTTCGGCCGGAATGGCCCTCGTCGACGTATCGGGCCGCAACGGACCAGTCGCGGGCCAGGCAATATGCCTCGAGGCGTTCGCGCTGCGCCTCCAGGGAAAAGCCTTCCTTGGCTTGGTCCTCCGTCGACACTCTAGTGTAGATCGCGACGCGAACCGTGCGCACCCATCCCGACGCGGCGAAGGAACGTCAAACTATGAAAGACTGCCGGTCGGACGAAAGTCTGACGCACTGATGTACGATAAACATCTCTCAAAGAGGGCAAGAACCTGGTCGGCGAGGCTCAACTTTTATCTGTTTTGATAGATATTTATAGAGCTCGATCGGGGCTTCCATGCTAATTCGTAGCATTGAACGTCGGGAATTCTGTGCTCCGTGGAAAAATATTGGTAGTACCGTCTTCGGCACGTATATTATACGTCACAGCTTCTTACCTCAGGTGCGAATATTCCGGTCCGAAAATATTCCTCACTTGGGTTCTCGCGACCGGAGCTCCGACAGGACCTCTTTCGCTCGGTCCATCCGCACTTTCCGTTCCTTCACGAGGATTTCGGCCACGCGGTCGACCTCCTCGCCGACGGCTCCGACCGTCGCCGCGACGTTCCGCGCGTGGAGCGACATGTGCCCGCGTTGAATGCCCTCCGTCGCCAACGCACGCAGGGCGGCGAAGTTTTGCGCCAAGCCGACCGAGGCGATGACCTCCGCGAGTTCTTGTGCCGACTTGACCCCGAGAAGGTGGACATTCGCCTTTGCGGTGGGATGGACGGCCGTTGCGCCGCCGACCAGGCCGACGGCCATGGGCAGCTCGATCGTCCCGACGAGGTCTCCATTGACGTCTTTCTCCCACGCGGTGAGGGACCGGTAGCCGCCGGACTTCCATGCCGCGTACGCATGGGCGCCGGCCTCGATTGCTCGCCAGTCGTTGCCGGTCGCAAGGACGACCGCGTCAATCCCGTTCATGATGCCCTTGTTGTGCGTCGCACAGCGGAACGGATCCGCATCCGCGAACGCGTAGGCCTCGAGGATTCCTTCGACGACGTCTTCGCCGGGGATGTCCTCGGTACGGATGGCGTCCTTCGCGAACACCGCCCGGGCGCGCGCGAGGCGACGAACCGCGAGATTCGAAATGATCCGGAGGTAGACGCGACCGCCCGTCCACTTCTCGATGTGCGGGGCGATTGCCTCCGCCATCGTGTTCACGGCGTTGGCCCCCATCGCGTCGCGGCAGTCGACGACGAGGTGTGTGACGACCATGTGGCCCCGTTTCGTGTCCACGACGCGGACCTCGACGTCCTTCGCTCCGCCGCCGACCTTCACCAGCATCGGATCCTTCTCGTTCGCGATCGAGAGGATTTCATCCTTGTGATGAAGGATCGTCATCCGCGCGCCGTGCGGATCCGAGACTCCGACGAGTTGGATCTGGCCAATCATGATGGGACCGGACGTGCTCGCCGAGAAGCCGCCTCGTTCACGGGCCATCCGGGCCGCGTTCGAGGCCGCGGCGACGACGCTCGGCTCCTCGATTGCCATCGGCACGAGATAATCCCGGCCATTCACTTGGAAATTCACCGCGATCCCGAGGGGCACTGGCATGGCTCCGACGACGTTTTCGATCATCCGGTCGACCTGGTCGAACTTGAGCGCACCCGTGTTCTGGATCGTCTCGACCTCTGCGTCCGAGAGCTCGCCGAACGAGCGGATGACTTGCCAGCGGTCCTGCGGGGTCTTCTTGTAGAAGCCCGACACCTCGGAACTCTTCACGTCCGCACCGAGCGTCGGAGAAGACTGTCCCGCCATAAAGGCATCGCGCGACGAGTCACGGCGCGACCCGGGTGCCGCAGTTCGGGCAGAACGAGACCCCGCTTGCGATCGGCGAACCGCAGCTCGTGCAGAACCGACCCGTCCATGCCGCGGGAGGCGGACCAGCCGCGCTAGCGGCAGTTGGAGCGGGTTGGGCCGGAGGAGGCGGCGTAGACAGAGGGTACGCATAGCCGGGCGGATACCCGGGATACATCGCGAGCGGCGTTTTGGTCACCTGTCCGGCATGGGCGATGACCAGGATAACCCCACGAGGAGAACCAGGATTCCCACGCGCAGAAACGGAAGAAGAAGATCCCGACGACGGTCAAGGCGAGACCCAGGATGAGTAGTAACGCGTCCGAGGTCAGTTCGGCCAATCGCCTCTCCTTCCCGTCGGGCTCACAGATTCGTGCATAATGATATAAATATGGGTTGAGGGCATGCCGCGCGAGCGAGACCGCGCCGGTGGAGTGATCGAGATGCCCGTCGTCTTGGCAGACATCGCGATCCCGTTTCAGGCGACCGCGTCGGGCTCGGCGGTCGCGTTCTGGCTGTTCCTCCTCGCCCTCTACGTCGCCTTCTTCCTCATCGCCCTATGGGTGTACCAGGACGCCCGGATCCGCGGGATGAATAACCTTGTGTGGTTCGCGATCGTCTTCTTGGTCCCGGTGTTCGGCCTGGTCGCGTACGTGATCTATCGTCGGGACAGGCCACTCTAGCCGTGCACAATTTCTCGCATCCCCGCGCCTAACTCGCCTGCGACCATTGCCAAAACCCGGATGCCTGGGTTCGAAAGTTGGCCCAATCTTGTCATCGTTTGGCTTCCGCCAGAACGTTTAAAGCCATGTCAAAACATGACGCCCCGGGAATATTATGGAGGAGACGACACCTTCGGCAGCAAAGCCTGCCATGAAGAGCAGGGCTGTGTGGATTGCGGTTGCGGTTATCGTCGTGATCATCGTGGTCGTCCTGGCCGCGGTGCTCGGTGGGCTGTTTGCTCCGGCAGGGAAGCCAGCGTTGCGGATTGGAACGCTGTTGTCGTTGACGGGAGGACTGTCGCCATATGGACCCGGCGATACGAAAGGTGCGAACCTCGCGGCCCAGGAAATTAACGCCGCAGGCGGGGTCCTGGGACAGCCGATTGTGATGTTCAATGAGGACGACCAGACGAACTCCCAAGCGGCAGCCGCGGCGGCCACGAAACTGATTACGCAAAACCACGTGGACGCAATCGTCGGCGCCCAATTCTCGGGGGGCTCCTTGGCGTCGATCGGTACGGCGGCGGACAACAATGTTGTGATGGTTTCTCCTTCCGCGACTTCCGTGAAGCTCTCGGATCTCACGGTAACCAAGGGTTGGTTCTTCCGGACCATTTCCTCGGACGCTTTGCAAGGGGCGGTCGCCGGGAGCTACCTGTACACGAACAGCTCGTTCCGGTACGCCGGAGTCATGGCGATCAACAACCCCTACGGTGTTGGACTGGCCAACAACTTCAAGGCGAAGTTCACGTCGCTAGGCGGAACCATCAACGCCACCCAAGTCGTCATCATCCCGGAGGCGCAATCGGATTACACGGGTGCACTGAACCAGATGTTTGGTGCCAGCGCCGCCACAGCTCCGCAAGTCGTATACTTTGTCGCCTACCCGGACACTGGATTGACCGTCATGAAGCAATGGCAGGCGGGACTGTCGTCCCATTCCTGGTGGAACAGGCAGTGGGTCTTCTCGGAGGGTCTCGATGACCAGGGCTTCGTCGATTCGCTCCGGGATCCGACCGTGGGAGTTAATGTGACGCAGATTTGGGGTACGTCACCGGCCGCGCCGAACTCGACGCTGTACAACGCCTTCGTGAGCCGCTACAAGGCTGCATTCTTCAACCAAGACCCCGTGCTCTACGCGTCCCACGCCTATGACGCGGTGTATCTCATCGCCCTCGCCGCTCAGAAGGCCGGTGCGGTCGACGGCGCATCGCTCAAAGCCAACCTGCGCGCGGTCTCGGGTCCGACCGGAACCGTCATCAGCGGCGGTCAATGGTCGAAGGCGTTGACGGAGTTGGCCGCGGGCCACGCCGTGAACTGGGAGGGAGCGTCAGGGACGGAGGATCTCAACGCGACGAACGATCCGGGCCGCGGAAGTTACGAGGTTTGGGGAGTCAGCGCATCTCCGGCCTTCAAGATCTATCGTTTGGCGTACTTCGGGGAGAGCCTCGTGGTGCCAGCCGTTAGCGCTCTGAATGCGCCGCCATCCCAACCGAACAACTTCGTGACTCAGATTCGGGCGGTCGTCGTTTCGAACCGCGACTGAACCTTCTTCCTTTCCTTTTCTTTCTTTTTCCTTGCAGCGTCAGCTCTCGCGGCTTAGCCTCCGAGGTAGAGTCTCGCCACATCCGTATTGTGCAGGAGCTCCTCCCCCGTTCCCTCAAAGCGGTTGCGACCGGTCTCGAGTACATACCCACGGTGAGCGATTCCCAACGCTTTCTTTGCGTTCTGTTCGACCATCACGATCGCAGTCCCGTTTCCGTTGATCTCGACGATTTTTGAGAACAAGGTGTCGACAAGCTTCGGCGCAAGTCCGGCCGAAGGCTCATCGATCAGGAGAACAGTGGGGTCGAGCATCATCGATTTCGCCAAGGCGACCATTTGCTGCTCCCCACCGCTGAGGGTTCCCGCGCGCTCGCGCAGTTTCGGTTGAAGGTTTGGGAACATCTCGATTACCCCTGCGGCTCGTTCTCGGATCTCAGCGTCATTCATTGGTTTCTGCGTTGCAAGCTGCTGAGTGCGGTTCCAAGGGAGGGGGAGAGGCGACGTCCGCCGAGTGATCGCCCCCATCTCGAGGTTCTCGAGAACGGTGAGAGAGGGGAACGTGTTGTTTGTCTGGGGCACATATGCAAGCCCTCGGAGGACAAGTTCACGGGGATGTTTCCCGGTGATGTCGTTTTCGTTGAAATGAACCTGACCCTTCGTGATCTTGAGGAGGCCGAACATAGCTTTGATGAGCGTCGACTTTCCCGCCCCATTCGGACCGATCACGGTAACGATCTCTCCCTTGTCGAGGGTCAGTGAAACGCCGTGCAAGATCTCCATCTCGCCGTATCCCGAGTGGAGGTCCTGTGCTCGGAGGAGCAAGCCTACCCCCCAAGATAGGAATCGATGACCGCGGGGTTGGCCTTCACACTTGCCGGCGTCCCATCCGCGATCGTCCGGCCCTGGTGCATGACGATCACGCGGTCGCATCGGTTCATGACGACATTCATGTCGTGCTCGATCAGGAAGAAGGTCCGTCCGGCTTGCCGCAGCCCTTCTATCAGGTCCATTAGGCTCGCGGCCAACGTTGGGTTCACACCCGCCACAGGCTCATCGAGCAGGACGACCGCCGGTTCTGTCATCAATGCACGGGCGAGCTCCAGGAGCTTCTTCTGACCTCCCGAAAGGGACTTCGCGTACTCGTCTGCCAGCCCACCAAGTTGCGTGAGACGCAAGATCTCCCGCGCTCGGGTCCGCCAAGCCCGTTCCTCTCGCCGGACGACCCTCGGGCGAACCAAGATGTTCAACAAATGCTCTCCCGGATTGTTCTTCGCTCCGAGCATCAGGTTCTCGAGGACCGTCATGTTGCGGAGCTCGTGCGGGATTTGCCACGTCTTCGTGAGGCCGAGGTGGACGATCTCGAAAGGCGGTAGCCCGTCGATCCGGCTGTTGCTCAACCAAATCGCGCCGCCATCGGGGCGGTAAAGGCCGGCGACTAGGTTGAAGAGCGTCGACTTTCCTGCCCCATTCGGACCGATCAAGCCCGTAATAGACTGAGCCGCGATCGAAAGAGAGCAATCGTCCACCGCGCGGATGCCACCAAAGGACTTCCGAACCCTCTGGACTCGCAGGATTCTCTGCTCTGGCAAAGGCGCGTTCATCGTAGCACGCGCTTCTTCTCGCGAAGAATCCCGTCGGGCCGATAGATGATGAGGACGATCAAGAGAACGCCCACCAACATTAGGCGGATGTATGGGATGGAGTCCTTGAGTTCAGGCGGCGCAAGGTCTTTCAACTGAACGGACCCCCATTCCAGACCATAGACGACGAACGCCCCGACGATGGAGCCTTTGAGGTTTCCGGCCCCGCCAACAATCACCATGACCCAGATAGAAAACGTGACGGCAGGAGCAAAGCTCCCGGCCGGCTCGAGGTACGGAAGCGCCATTACGGAGAACCAGCCTGCAAGACCCATCAGCGCGCCCCCGATGGCGAACACCTGGAGCTTGTACCGGAACGCATTCTTCCCGACGGCCATCGTCGCCTCCTCGTCATCGCGCACGCCGCGCAAGACCCGACCCCATGGCGACTCGACGATGAAGTGAAGAGCCACCAGCAGTGCGAGGACGATAGCCGCGCCGACCCCGACGATGGTCGCGGTCGTCAGATAGGGCTTGTTGGGGCCCGAGAATTCGAGAAGGCGTGGAATGCCCACAATCCCGATCGTCCCTGCGGTGATTGGTTCCAGGTTGATGGCGATGGTCCGTACAACCTCCGCAAACGCGAGCGTCGCAATCGCCAGATAGTCGGCCCGGAGGCGCAACGTTGGAAGAGCGATGAGCGCCGCCGCCGAACCGGCCACTACCATCGCGAGAACCGCGCCAACGGCGACAGGAAGTTGGTATCCCCCGAGGTGTCCGGGATAACCGGTGGCCGGTGGGGAAGGCGCGGTGATCGCGATCGCGGCCGTGTAGGCCCCGATCAGGAAAAAGCCGGCGATGCCGGCGTTGAACAGGCCTGTGTAGCCCCACTGGAGGTTGAACCCGATTGCGAGGAGGGCAAAGACAATCGCGAAGCTGATGTAGAAGCCAACGTTGATGAGGAACAATGGATCGAACGCCATCCGTCTCTATCCTCCATCGTTCCCTTCGGCTGGATCGGCCGCGGTTGTGCCTCTCCCGAGGGCTTCGGTAATCCTTTCAACAAAGAAGACTCGCCTTGCAAAGGCCGGGGGCCGACCCGCGATCCCCCACGGCCGAATGATCAAGACGAAGATCAGGATCACGAATGGGATCGCCACCTTGTAAGCACTCGAGTTGACCAGGCCGATGACGTCAGGTTGAGCAAGCCAGACAAAGACCGGAACCGACATCTCTTGGGAAAGCCCAATCACGAGCCCGCCTAGGACGGCGCCCCAGGGGGACCCGATTCCGCCGACGATGACGGCCGCGAAGATCAGGAGCAGGATGTTGAGTCCCATCTCCGGTCTCAGGAAGCTCGCGAGGCCTAGAAGCACCCCGGCAGTCGACGCGAAGGAGCAACTCACGGCCCACGTCGCATAGGTGACGCGTTTCGTATCAATGCCCGTTGCTTTCGCGAGTTCGAGGTTGTCCGCCGTGGCACGCATCGCCTTCCCAAGGTTCGTGTACGTCAGGAGGATGTGAACCGAAATCACGAATAGAAGTGCGATGGCGGGCGTCAAGATGTGTCGGATCGGATCGAGTCCTAGTCCGGGCACGATTTGAATTTCGGGAAGTGCCGCAACTGGATAAATCCAGATTCGCGTCGTCGCCACCGCGCGAATTCCGTTTTGGATGATCAGGGCGAGGCCAACGGAGGCGACGATCGGAGCGACCGGTCCGCGGCCCTCGAGTCGTGAAAAGATGATGACTTCAAAGAGGATCCCGACGGCCGCGAGGACGACGAAGGAAACAATCGCTCCCCAGATGATCGAAATCCCGCTCAAGTTCACCGAGAGAGCGACGTAAGCGCCCAACGCCATGATGTCCCCGTGGGCGAAGTTCGCGAAGCCCCGGATGCCATAGAGGAGCGAAAGGCCGATTGCGGCGACAATCACGATGCTGCTCACGGACAGTCCCGTGATGGTATAGGTCAGGATCGTGACGCCGAAGAGGGCCGCGAGCAGGCCGTTGAGCGCAATGAAGATTACGGCTACCAGGACCCCACGAAGGAGTTGCCGACGGGTCCTTCCGGTGAGATGAAACACCCATCGCGTGGGAGGCACCTTGGTCTGCGTCGAGGTGTTCAACTCAGAAGGGATTGCCATGGTTCCATCTGACATGCGAGGAACGGGGCAAGACCCATTAACTTTTCCAGGGTCAGAGTAAAGTCTTACAACAGGGGCGGCCTTGAGGATGCGATGGGCCCTACTCGCGTCATCCTGCTCGAACCCTCGGGCAGGAAACAGATGGTTGTCCTCGACCGAGAAACTGTGAAGGTGCCGCGGCTTGGCGTTGTTCGGGCGGAAAGCCTGGTCGCGTTGATTGGTCGGCGGTGGACGGTAGGAGGCCGATCGTTCCTGGTTGTAACGCCATCCATCCGCGACACGGTTACCGCGGTGAGCCGGAAGGCCCAGATTGTCGGTCCCAAAGACCTGCCGGCCCTTGTATGGAACACCGACGTGAAACCCGGTGATTTCGTCATCGAGGTCGGTTCCGGGTCCGGTGCCGTAACAGTCGCGCTCGCGAACGCGGTCGGCCCGAAGGGTCGCGTCGTCTCGTATGATTTGAGGCCCGACTTTCTGGCTCGCGCGCGTGAAAACGTGGCGGCGGCAGGGTTTGCGGACCGCGTCGAGTTCAAGTTGGGAGATCCCCGGTCCGGAATCGCGGAACGGGACGCAGACGCGTTCATCGTCGACATCCCGGATCCTTGGGAGGTGGTGCGGACTGCGGCGAGCGCCCTTCGACCCTGTGGCCACCTCGGGTCGTACTCGCCCAACGTCGAGCAGGTGAACCGCACCGTCGCTGCCTTACGGGCCGGGACGTTCGTGGAAATTCGGACGGTCGAGATCATCGAGCGGGAGATCGAGGCTTCCGAATCCGGGACCCATCCCTCGTTCGCGCCCCTCGGCCACACGGGGTACCTGACCTTCGCGCGGTGCGTCCTCGAGGCGCTCTGACCGAATCCGCGGCGGAAGGGAGGTCCTTTTACCCGAGGGCCATCGCTTCGAAGCGGATCGGCTGGACGACGCGGCGAGCCAGCCGAGTAAACCGGTCGGCGTGTTGCGTGTGGACCGGCATCACGACCTTGGCATCGATCGCCCGGATCATGTCCCCAACCTCTCGTTCGCTCAGATGTCCGGAGGCATGCAATTGGTGTCGCTCTAGGCCGAATCGATCGAGCCAGTGTTGCAAGACGGCGTCGTTGACGTCGTCCTCCTCGAACGGCTCGCTCTTCGAGTGAATGAACGGCGAACCGGGTGGCGGCCGCAGGTCCACGAGCTCGGGCAGGTGCCAGAAATCGAGCTGCACGAGGTATTCGGACGGCCGAGCCGCGATCTGCTCCGCGGTCACGACGCGATCTTTGAGTTTCGCCTGGAGCTCTTTCTCCCACGGATCCGTCTTCCTCATGAGCCGGTCGAACAGCACCAGGTCCCCCTCCCGTGTCACGTCGGGGACGGCGATGTGCGTGTCCTTCTGGAGTGTGAGGAGCAGGTGGGCTGTTTTCGCATTCACGACAAACTTGCGGCCCACGGCTTGAGCGGCCTCGAAGAACGTGCGAATCCGGTCCACGTCGCGTCCCGGGAACGTGACGATCGCAAGTTTTTCTTTGAGCGGCGTGAGGAGCCGGATCGCGTCGGCCTTCACGTCGGCCTCTGTCAGGGTCCCTCGGGGATCGTCCGGCGTGACCCGCGTGCCTTCGGTGATCAGGATGATCGGTTTCGCCGCCGCTGCGGCGCGGATGAAGTCGTCCGTCAGCGCCTTTTTGGGGCCGTGGTGGCGGAGGTCCCCCGTATACGCGATCGTGCCCTCGCTCGTGTGCACCAGGTAACCGTACGCCGCCGGCGCGCTGTGGTCGACATGGATCGGCTCGACCTCGAGGCCATCGACGGTCCTCGCTTGTCCGGACCGGAACGTCTGGTAGGCATGCGTACCGAGTTTCAAGAACGGCGCCCGCGCGGTCGTGTCGAGCGACTCGAGGATCGTCCGCGCGCCCTCCCCGAGGTGGACCGGGATGTTCGGGTCGACGAACTTCAGCTGTTGCGTGTGGTCGTAGTGGACGTGGGTAATGAAAATGGACGAAAACGCAGGCGGCTCCCAGGCCATGTCGGTCGGGTCGAGCGCTTCCGACGAGTAGAGTCCTGGAATCCTGCGCATGAGATCCAGCGCGAAGTAATCCCGTAGGCCGAACCGTTCTCGCGGCTGAAGGAACTCGACGAAGTATTCCTCGCCCAAGTCGAACGGGGCGCCCATGTCGAGCCAGATCCGCGCGTCCCGGTCCTCGATGAGGATCTTGTTCCCGCCGATCTCGCCGACGCCGCCGTAGAAAGTGAGGTTCGCCACGCCACGCCTCGAGTCCGCGGTCAATCCGCGAGCTGCACGACGATCACGTCCCGCACGGCCTTCATCGATCGGAAGCTCAGGGTGAGGCGGCCTTCGGGGTCCGTCTTGAAGAGGCGGACCTCGACCGTATCCGCCGGCGTCACGAGGAGCGACGGGATGCGGCCCGTCTTCGTCTCGACAAGGAAGTCCGCCAGGATGCCGAGGATCTGCCCGTCTTCGGTCATGACGGTCTTGCCCCGGAGCTCTGTCGCAAAAACTTTCATTCCCGCCGCGGCGCGTATCTTCGGGTCCTTATTTTTCCTTTCTGGCCTCCGAGGCCATGACGTCGATACGAAACCGTCTGAACTCGAGCCAGACGAATTCGTGAGACGGGGGACGGCACTTTCTTATAGAGCCGGTGGCGTTCGACTGGCCCCTCAACGGAGGCTCCCAGCATGGACAACATCGTCGTCGAACGCAGCGCTTTCGTCGGCCTCGTCACCTCCGCCGTCGAGGCATACAACCGAGAGACGAACGGCTTCTTGGTCGGGAATCGGGGGACCCGGATCATGCGGCAGCGTCCCCGTGAGGTGACGGTCCTGCGCGCGGCCTATCCGCTCCAGACGGAGGACCGCAAGCCGAACTGGGTGAGCCACGGGAACGAGAAGGCGGCCAAACGGGCCCGGGGGGCGATCGAGAACCTCGACGTCGGATATGCGGTGCTCGGCGGCTTCCACTCCCACACCGGCGAGGACGGCGCGGCGAGCCTCTCGCGGACCGACCTCGACTACGTCGCGGACGAGCTGCGGCGGATCTCGCGCGGCCGACCCGCCGAGCGCGTCCAGTGGCTCGAGGTCGTTCTGGCGCTGAAGCGGCGGGAGTGGTCCCGGAATCACGAACTCGGTTGGACGACGCGGGCATACCGCCGGAAGCTCGGTTGTACGGTCGCCCTGGACCCGACTCATGGCTACGACATGACGATTGGAGGATTCTGGGTCGAAGGCGAGCCGGACGGCGAACCCGGCCGCTGGGATGTCGTCGGGACGCGCGAGGCGCGATTGCTGCTACCCTGGAACCAGTGACTTCCCCCGATTAGCGGGTCGCGGGCGGCTGTTGCCCCCCCGGCGGTTGACCGGACCAGCCTCGGCGGCCAAGGCGGCTGCTGAGGAGCTCCTGCACCTGGGCCGGACGGGAAATCATGTCGAGGTTCATTGTGTCGTCTCCCGTATCGACCACGATCGTTCCGATGCGTAGAATCCGCTGCCCGAACGTCTGCTTCATGTCGACCCGCTCGAGCTGGGTATAGGGGATCATCACCGTGTTCTTGTTCAAGATCCCGTCCTCGCGAACGATCTTGTTGTCCGTGATGACGTAGCGGGTCGTCTTGCGCTTCAGCTCCGCCAAGATGAACGCGACGAGGGCGATGAACACGAAGAACGCTCCGAGGATCGTGCTCGTCGACAAGCTGCCTATCGTTGGGTTTGCCATCGACGAGAAGAGCCATGGAAGTCGGAGGAAGAGCGCCCCGGCGATGATTAGGGCCAGGACCATCAATGACCACCATCGGAGCGCGATGAGTCGGGTCGGTCGTGTCACCAGCAACGTTTGCTCGCCCGCATAGGACATGGTCTGGCCGTCCACGGCGCTCATCCGGAGAGGTCGATAAAATGCTTTCGACCGGTTTCCGCGGTGGTTTCAGCGCGGAGCAGATTCGACAGAAGAAAGTTCTTATCGTCGGGACCGACTGACCTCGGCCCGCCCATGACGGTCCTGTTCGGGACGCTCGGGTGGAGGCCGCAGAGCCTCCTGCCCTCAATCCGGTCGAGCGAGAATCTCGAGCGGGTCGTGTTCTACCACAGCGACCACGCGAAGAGTCGGGAGGCGCGGGCGAAGGTGATGGAATTCTGCCGGTCCCTCGGCGTGGCCGTGAGCGCGGTCGAGGTGAGCGATGCGTTCGACCTGTTGCACGTTGCCGGGCAGATCCGTGCGGACGTACGGAAGGAACGCGCCGCCGGCTCGGACCTCCGCTTCAACATCGCAGGCGGCACGCGGCTCATGAGCAGCGCGGCGTTGCTCGTCTGCATCCTCGAGGGGATCCCGGCGACGTACGTCCACGACGAGACGTACCAGGAGATCCCTCTCCCGCTCTTACGGATCAGTTATGGCGCGGGCCTCACCCCGAAACAACGAGATGTGCTCTCCTTCCTCGTGCACAACCGGGACAAGGACTTCACGGAGACCGCCTTGGCGAAGGCGCTCGGCGTCCACAAAGCGACGATGAACCATCACGTGAGGGAGCTCGAGGCGAAAGGGGCGGTCGCCCGCCTCTCCGACCCAACGGACGCCCGGAGACTCATCGTGAAGCCGGCGCCCGGGATGGAACTTCTCCTCGGGTGAGGCCGTGGCCCACCGGACGCTGATCGCGACGATGGGGTTCGACGAACGTCACGTGCTCCCTTCGTTGCGCCTCCTGCCATACGACCGCCTCGTCCTCGTCGCCGGCCGGGAGACGGTCCGCTCGGCGGGGTTCCGGCGGCTTCGAGCGCTCGAACCGGCGCTCCGGACCGTACGCGTCGATCCGTTCGATCTGATGGGCTCCATGGAATCGATCCGCGAGACCATCCGTTCGGCGGCGAAGGACGGCTCGGTCCGCATCAGCGCAAGCGGCGGGACGAAAATCCTTACGAATGCGGCGATCCTCGCGGCGTTCCAAGAAGGCGTGGAGGCGTGGTACTGCGACCCCGACCCGGTTCGATTGCCAGTTCTGCAAGGGGTCGTTCTGGATGCGGTGTTCTCGCCAGCCGAGCGTGGGATCGCCCGGGCGCTCCACGGTCCCATGACGCATGACCGCCTTGTGTCCGGAGTTGCCAGCCAAGGATTCGCGCGTCGGACCGTCCTCGGTGCCCTCCAATCGCTGGTCGGGAAAGGCCTCGTGGAAATCGGCCGGGACGGAGGCTCGGTCTGGGTCCGACCGTCTCCCCGATTCGCCCTGTTCCGCGACCATCTTCGGCGAGTTCCCAAAAAGGGCTAAGAGGACGGAGCCGTTGCCGCATCGACGGAGTCGCGATGGTCCAGGTTCGCGTCGAGATTCGGCTGAAAAAGGGCGTCACGGATCCCGAAGGGGACAACGTTCAGAAGGCCCTCCATCTCCTCGGATTCAAAGGCGTTCAGAGCGTCCGCAGCTCGAAACTGTTCCTGATCGACCTGCAGACGAAAGATGCTCGAGCGGCTCGCAAGGAAGTCGAGGAGATATGCCGCCGCCTCCTCGCGAATCCCGTGATCCACGACTACGCGATTGCAATCGAGAAGTGAGACCCCAGCGGGCGGTCGGAACGAAAGGGACGTTCAGGCGTAACCGCGGATCCGTTCGCGGCGGACCGGCTCCTGCAAGTGATCGGCCGACATGAGCGTCGACTTCTTGATCTCGCGCTCCGCCGCGTAGGTGAAGTCCGCCATCGTGATCCGATGACGCTTCCCGCGGCGAAGGGACGACCGCATCGCCTGGCGCACGACGTTCAGGATCGAACCGCCGCTCATCACGTACTTCTTCGCGAGCGTCTCGAAGTCCACGTCCTTGCCCAGGGGGGCCTCTTTCGGCACTAGGCGGGCGTAAATCTTCTCACGCAGGTCCGCATCGGGAATCGGGAACTCGACGGCGATGTCGACCCGTCGGTCAAGGGCCCGGTCCATCACCTTCGCGAGGTTCGTCGCGAGGACGACGACGCCGGGGTAATTCTCTATCTGGGCCAGCAATACGTTCACGTCGCGGTTCATCCACGGCGTCGCCATGAGGCCGCGTCGTTGGAAGACGGCGTCCGCCTCGTCGAAGAAGAGGACCGCCCCCGCCTCGAGGGCCGTGCGGAAGACATGCTCGATGTTCTTCTCCGTCTCCCCGACCCACATGTTCTCGAGTTGCGCATAATTGACGACATGAAGGGGCCGTCCGAGCTCGCTCGCGATCGCCTCGGCCGCCATCGTCTTGCCGGTGCCGGGCGGGCCGGCGAAGAGCAAGCTCAGCCCCTTCGTCTTCTTCATCACTTTCTTCAGGCCCCAGCGGCGGTACATGAGGCCCTTGTGCCGCAGCTCCGTCAAGGCGTCGAGCAAGCCTTCCCGCGTCGGCTCGGCGAGGACGAGGTCCCCCATCGTGAAGCGAGGCGCGACGATCTGCGCGACCGGCCGCGGCGGCTCGTGGACGTGCGATTCGGCAGGCTCGCGGTCGTCCTCCGCCTGGTAGACCTCGACGCCGGCATCGAGGAGCCGGATGATCCGACGCACATCGTCACGGGAAACGTGGCGGCATGATTCGCGGATGCGCCCGCACTTCGGGCACTTGACGATCCACTCGTCCCGGTCCTTTTTTCCCATCCTCGTTCCCCCGAGGCACCTCGGCCGAAGACGGCCCGACAGGCGTGGAGCGCAGAGATTCGGGGAGCTATTTAAACATCGCCGGGCGCACTCGGGATCGCACCTTGCGAGCGTTTGCCGAAGGGTTCAATCATCGTGAACCGGGCGTCCGGCCCGAATCCCCGGGATCTGGTGCCATACCCGAAGTCCCTTCGGTGGTGACGGCCCCTCCATGCCACGAGGGGAACTCCCGGGCCATCTGAACCGCAAGGTCGAAGTTGTGGGCGGAGACCTCCTCGATGTTCACACCGAGCGGCACGGGCGGTTGCGATTGAGCCGCGGCCGCGTGGAGATGCGACC
>DATGWB010000022.1:0-5222 GCA_035299725.1 Thermoplasmata archaeon | reverse complement strand
GATGGTCCGTGAGGTCACGCAGCAGGCGAACCTCCCGATGCCCAAGGTGGCCATCATCCCCACCCAGACGCCGAACGCGATGGCGACCGGCCGGAATCCGAAGCATGCCGTCGTCGCAGTGACCCAGGGGATCCTGACGCTACTGACGGAAGACGAGCTGCGGGGCGTCCTGGCTCACGAAATCTCCCACGTCCGGAACCGGGACATCTTGGTCATGTCCGTGGCCGCGACCCTCGCGGGCGCGATTTCATTCATGGCCCGGATGTTCGGTTGGAACATGCTGTTCGGCGGCGGCAGTCGGGATCGGAACGGGAACGCGGCCACGCTCATCCTGGCGCTCGTCGGAATGATCCTCGCTCCCATTGCGGCCATCCTTGTGCAGCTCGCAATCTCCCGCAGTAGGGAGTACAAGGCCGACTACAGCGGCGCGAAGACGATCGGACAGCCGCTCGCCCTCGCCTCGGCGCTCGAGAAACTCGAGGTGGCGAACAAGCGGAGACCCTTCACGTTCGGCAGTCCCGCGTCCCAGAGCCTGTTCATCGTGAACCCGTTCGCCGCCGGGGCGTTCGTCCGGATGTTCAGCACGCACCCGCCCATCCAAGAGCGGATCGCGCGCCTGAAGGCTCTCGCCCAAGGCGTCGACAAGTACTGAGCGCTCACCCGAATTCGTGCCCGACGTGCCGACCGTGGCGGGCGTCCAAATCGCGGATCTTGTCCCGGACCTTCGGGTTGGGCTCGAGGATCTCGTACTCCTCGAGGTAGTTCCGGTCCTTGTAGACGACCGTCGTCCGTCCGTCTTTCACGGTCCGGATGACCAGGTTCAGGTCGCCCCCGCCCTCGGGGCCCTCGTACAGCGTGTAGAAGCCCAAGAAGTGACCGATCATCTCCTCGAAACCGGAGTGGGGGTAATAGAAGCGGAAACGGACGCGGTCCCCGGGAAAGATGTCCATCTTCTCGAGGAGCTTCTCGTCCAGGATCCCCGCCTCCTTGAGGATGCGACGCTCCTCTGTGATGTCGTCCTTGAGCTCCGCCATGGTGCCGAGCGAGACAGCCGCCGTTCGTCTTAAACCAGCGCCTACGCCACGCTGCGGATCTCGGCAATCTTCTTCCAGGCCGGCCAGCGGCGTTCAATCGCGAAGTCGAGAGACCATCGACTCGGGCCGAACGCGGCGTTGATGATCATCAGAAGGAGGAACACGAAGGCATAGATGATCCCAGTCCCGATGTCCGTGGAACTCGGGCCATATGGACCTCCGAACCCCTCGGGCACTGACCAGATGATGAGACTGAGGAAGATGCCCGCGGTGTACGCTACTTTCCGCATGAACCCGAAGAGGAGGGCGAAGCCCAACGCCAACTCCAGCGCGCCGATCGTCGTGACGAAAAACCCGGGGTTCGCGCTCACGGTTTGGCTCCAGAAGCCGAACCACGGCTGCAGCCAGCTTGGCTGGCCCTGGCCCGCGTCCGAGATCATCTGGGCCAATGAGTCGGCGAAGCCCGGTTGGAACTTGAATGCTCCATCGATTATCCATACGAGGCCGAAGATCACTCGCATCGTGGTCTTCAGGGAGCCCAAGTGCCGCACGAACCAGTTGTCGAGGAAGACCTGAACGGATGCCATCGATGCTCTCCTCGAGAGGCCACCTTCCGGGGCGGTATTTGAGGGCTAGACACATACAGACCGTACTCGCGCGTGTCGGATCTCGGCTCCGCTAGTTCGCCACTGACGACCGCGGTCCTCTGCAGAGGCGTGAGGGACCCGAGGCCCGCTTGCTTCAGGCGTCCATGTACCGGTAGAACTCGTACGGCGAGGGCCGGAGCGAGGTCTGCAGGTGCTCGTCGAGCTTCAGCTCCTCGTACTTCTCGAGGAGGTCCTGCGGGAAGACCGTCTTGAGGAACATGTAGTCGGTCTGCAGATGCTCGATGGACTCCTTCAGGGATCCCGGCAGCTCCCGGACGCCGTACTCCTTGCGCTTGCTCGCGCTGAGGTGGTACAGGTCCTCGTCGACGGGGTTGCCCGGATCGATCTTCTTCTTGACGCCGTCGAGGCCCGCGCACAGCATCGCGGCGAAGGACAGGTACGGGTTGCACGCCGGGTCCGGCGTGCGATACTCGATGCGCTTGGCCGCCTCAATGCCCTGGTAATACATCGGGATCCGGATGTTCGCGCTCCGGTTGCGTTTGGACCAGGCGATGAACACGGGCGCCTCGTAGCCTGGGACGAGCCGGCGGTACGAGTTCGTCGTCGGGTTCGTGAAGGCGCACAGGCTGCGGGCGTGCTCCATCAACCCGCCGATGTAGTACCGGCACGTCTGGCTGATCTCCGCGTACTCGTCCTTCGGGTCGTACATCATGTTCTTGCCTTTCGTCCAGAGGCTCTGGTGGACGTGCATCCCGCTCGCGTTGTCGCCGAAGATCGGCTTCGGCATGAACGTCGCCATCATGCCCATCTTGTGGGCGACCATCTTCATCACGTAGCGGTACGTGACGACGTTATCGGCCATGGGCACGAGCTCATCGTATCGCATGTCGATCTCGCACTGCCCGGCCGTGGCGACCTCGTGGTGGTGTGCGTCCAAGGTCATGCCAAAGGATTCGATGAGGACGCGGCACGCCTCATTGCGGTAGTCCTGTAAGCTGTCCACGGGCGGAGCGGGGTAGTAGCCCTCCTTGAAACGGATCGGGAATTCCTTTCCGCCGCTGTCGCTCCACGGCGCTTCCCGCGAGATGATCTCGTAGCCGGCGCCGGACCACGGGTTGCGTGCGCTGTCCGCGGACGGAACGAGCCGGATCCCATCGAACACGAAGAACTCGATTTCTGGGCCCCAGTATGTCGTGTCGTAGCCTTGGTCCGCGGCGAACTGGGCAGCGCGTTGGGCCATGTACCGGGAGTCGCGCGTGAACCGCTCGTGACTGCCGCCCTCGTAGACGTCGACGAAGAATCGCGCCGTCTTGTGGGCACCCTCATACCACGGGAGCACGGCGAAAGTGGACGGGTCGGGGTCCATCACCATGTCGGACTCGTGGATCTCCTTGAATCCCTTGATCGAGGAGCCGTCCAACTTGCCCACGCCTCGCTTGAACTCCTCCGGTCCGAGAGACGTCGATGGAATCGTGATGTGCTGGAGCGCGCCGAGCACGTCGACGAACTGGAGGTCAATCCATCGGATCCCCTCGGTCTCGATCCGCTTTAGCACCGACGCCACGGTCATCTTCTTCGACTTCGCTGGGGTACTCGCAGAAATCGCCATCGCCTTCCCGCCTGGACGGAGCCACCGTTCCGTCCGTTGCCTCGGCAGAAATTTGAACATATATAAACTGTTCCGAGGTGAAATCGTACGAATGGCCGGAATATTGATACAGGACGAAACAATGTTCGATGCGCCTCCAGGCCCATCGTACAATTCAATCACCCGACGCTTGAGGCGAGGCGATTCCATTGGCGGAACCGACGTCTCTCGACGAACTCGATGTCAAGATCCTGCGGCTGTTGAACGCGGACGCACGAAAATCGTATCGCGAGATCGCCAAGGCAACCGATGCGAGCATCAGCACCGTCTCCAGTCGGGTCCGAAAGCTCGAGGAACTCGGGGTCATCACGGGATACGTCCCAATCTTGAACGAGGCCCGACTCGGCTACGACGTCCTCGCGGTCGTCGGCGTGAAGATCCACAAGGGCAAGCTCCTCGAGGTCCAGCGTCGGATTGCGAAGGACGACCGCGTCACGCACGTCTACGACGTCACGGGCGAATGGGACTCGATCGTCGTCGTCCGCCTGAAGAACACGCGGGAGCTCGATGCGTTCATCAAGCGCCTCGGCTCGATGGAGTACGTCGAGAACACATACACGCAGGTGGTCCTCAACGTGGTGAAGGAAGAGCGACGCGTCCTGCTCTGAGCCGAACGGCGGGGCCTAGAGGTTCATGACGACGACGTCTTTCACGGCGCGCATGCCCTGGAACGGCAAGATCAGCCGGCCCTCGGGATCCGTCTTCATTCCCTTCATCGCCACGTTCTCGGCCGGCAGCACGAGGACGTCGGACAGCTTCCCGCTCTTCGTGTTTACGATGAAGTTCTCGATGGTCCCCAGGATCTGACCGTCGTTCGTCATCACGGTCTTGCCCCGAAGCTCGGTGGCAAACTTCTTCATCCCATCACCCGCATCGGTGAGGGTCCCCCGCGGCACCGCCGCGATGGATCCCATCCCTTTGTCTGACAGACATCTGACGCGCTCTATATGAAGATTCCGCCGCGATGAATTGACTCAGGAAGAGGGACGCCATCCCGGCGGAGGGGCCGGAATCATCGCGCGGACACTCTTCACGTACGGGAAGACGGCACCCGTGGTCCCCAGGATCGCGGCGAGCAGGAGAATCCACCAGCCGAGCCCCGGTCCCCACGACCAACCGGTCGGCGGGGTCGAAGTGCTCGCGGACCCCCAGAAGCCGCCGATCGTGAACGCACCGACGTCTTCGGTCGCGGCACCCGGGATCGCGACGATCGGGTAGAAGAGGGCGAATAACGCAACCCCGACGACGATGAGGCTCAGGATCAGCAGGCTGAGCGTCGGCATCGATCGGCCGTATTCCATCGAGAAGAGGGCGAGGACGACGGCGAGGACGACGAGGAATACGAGGTCGAGCAAGTACGCGGTACCGAGGACGTTCGCCACGGCTCGATAGGGCGAAAGGGTCGACGAATAGGGTAGAATCACCGTCCCGTCCCAGACTCCGCGGACGTAGCGGTCCGAGGTGAACGTCGCCCAGGAGAACGAGCTGATATTTTGGTCCGTGCCCATGGCCGCGGAGAGCGACCAGAACGGGAGGGCGAGGGACACCAAGACCAAGACGATTGCGAGGCCGAGCGCGAGCCGCGAGGGCCCCAGCGCGAGCACGCGGGTGATCCCCGTTCGCCACGGTGAGCCCGGACGGAGCATCGGATTCCCTCAAGGAGAGAGGGGGATAAATAACGTCCGCTCGCGGATCGCTCAGCGATAAAGGATGTTCTCTTCCCGGCGACCCCGGTCGATGCCCTTCTTGAACTTCTTGTCGAACTCCTCGTAGAACTTGATCGTGTCCGCATCGATGCTCGGGCGCACGACCTTCATCGCTTCCTGGAAGTGGGCCGTCGTGACCTTCTTCGCGTGCTTCGCCTCGCGCAACGCGATCATCGCGGCCTCGCGGCACAGGCCCTCGATGTCCGCACCGGAGTAGCTGTCGAGG
>DATGWB010000021.1:0-4278 GCA_035299725.1 Thermoplasmata archaeon | reverse complement strand
TCCGATCCCGTTCGTCCCAATCGCTCCGCCCAGGGTCGCGCGCGGCCGGGACCACGGATCGTGACCGAGGGTCAGCCCTTTCGTTCGGAGGCGGCGATCCAGCGTTTCCAGGACGATGCCGGCCTCCGCCGTCGCGCGGTTCGAGGCCCGGTCGATCGAGCGAACCCGGCGCATCCGCCGCATGTCGAGGACAATCGAGTCGGTCGTGGGCCGTGCGCCACCCATGAGTCCAGTCCCGCCACCCCATGGGACGATCGACAGGGCTGCGTCCGCGGCGAATCGGACGACCAAGGAGACGTCCTCCGCGGTGCGGGGCCAAACGACGGCGGCCGGATTCACCCCGGCTTCCGGGAGGCGGGACCCGCGGTGGGCGCGGAATGCATCGAGCCGGTAGCGAGGTGGGATCGCCGAACCCGTTGCGATCTGGTCCGCGCCGAGATGCCCCGCGAGCTCCGGGAGTGTTTCACTCACGCGAACGGAAATGCCGTGGCCCTATTCAACTCGCGCGGCACATCACGCGCGCACGAGGTAGTACAAGGTGTACGCCTTGCGGCTCGGGGTGGCGTAGCTGTTGTGCTCCAGGCGCACGGGGATCCAGGCGTCCGGCAGCTCAATGAGATCTTCCTCGTCGCACTCGAGGGTGTGGAGCTTCGCTTTCATGAAGACCGCCTCGCCGTTCATGGGGGGTTTGAAAGGTCTTTCGGACCTGTTCTCGCACATGATTATCGTAAACGCTCCCGACCTCCTCTTCGCGGCCCTCCCGCCCGTCGGAGACATCGTACCACTTTCGGGTCGCGTTGCCTCCATAGGCCTCAGATGCGCTATGTTACAGCCATGTAATAGCTATTGTCGCCGCCCTGTCCGACAGTTCTCCGGAGGGAAACGCTTTTTTATACCCTAGCTGCATGGAGGCCCGAGGTCAAACAATGCCGTACACGTACCAGGGATGGACGCTGTACTCGCGAGACGTGAAACTGAAGAAGGGACCGAAAGTGACGATCTACTTCTTCAGCAAGCGGAAACCGAAGAGCGGCAAACCGATGGACGAAATGCCGAAGAATCGAAAGGTCGGCGTCAACAAGCGCACGGGCCTTCCGTTTCTCCGCAAGGGCTGAGTCCAACCTCGCGAACCCCACCCGCCGAGGCAAAATGGGGGAGGACCTCGGCCCTTTCTCTTATTGATTGGTTTTGGATTCGTCGTGATGGCGCTGGCCCACACCGCAAAATCCGTTCACGCGGTGGCGTTGCTGCAAAGTTCTTTACGACTCGTGCCTTGCCCGACTCGGTATGCCCGAAGGCACTGCGACATTCGAGGTCCGAGCGCCGGTCGATCGAGTGTGGGCGTTCGTCAGCGACATGCGGAAGATCGGCGGATGTGTCCCCGGCGTGCAGTCGGTCGAAGTCCTCGACGAGACACGCGCCCGTTGGAATCTGAAGGTGAAGATCGGCCCGCTGTCCCAGGACATCCAGGTCCTCACGGAAACGCTCGAGCAGGTCCCGCTGAAACACGGGAAGTTCCGCGGTCAGGCCGAGAACATGGACATCACGGGGACCATCGATCTGACACCCGACGGGAAATCGACGAAGGTCACCTACACGATGGCCGTCCAGGCGAAAGGACCGCTCGCTCGGATCATGGACAATTTCATGCGGACTCGGCTGAAAGCCCAGACGGAAGAGTTCGCAACGAATGTCAAGAAGTCGATCGAAGGCTGACGCAACTCGGAGGCGCGTGCCTGCCTCTCGCTCAACCGTGATAACGGGAGGCTAGGGCTTTTAGAGAGAAGAACGCGAATCGGCCGCGTGGCATCGGTGGGACCGCCCAACGGAGGTTCTCCGGCTCCTCGGCCGCGACTCATGGCCGAAGACCTCTTGCTGTACGACTCGGACGGGCAGTCGCTCCTCGACGATCATGCGCTCCGGATTCTCATCGCACTCCATCAAGAGAGCCTTACGGCGCAGGAGATCGCGACTCGGTACCGCGTGCCGATCGCGGCCTGCTACCGCCGGATCCGTCGCCTCGCTTCCCTCGCTCTGATTTCCGAAGCCGGATTCGTCACGGAAGGCCGCCGGAGACCCGCACGCCTCTACAAGTCAGAAGTCGACCGCTTCCAGATCACGTACGGCAACGGGAAGATGCTTCTCCACCTGCTCCTGCGGAACGGGACGGAGGCGAAGACGGTCGTCGGCGTCCCGCCCGACATCGGCGTCAGTGAAAGAGAGCCTCCACACCCGCACGAAGTCGGGGAATATCCGTCCGCATGATGTCCGGGTTCGCCCGCCGGGCGAGGGCCGCGTAATACGCGAGGAACTGCATCGGCACGATCGAGAGGATCGGCCGAAGGATGCGAGTGAGTGGGGGCAACCGAATCTGGGCCCGCGGCGATTCGCCGATCGTCGCGACGTGCGCCCGCGAAGCTTTCAATGCACGGTCGATCGCGAGGCTGCGCGGCCCGTCGTCTCGAGAGCGTAGCACGATGATGGACTCCCGATCATCGATCGAGAGATACGGCCCGTGGAGAAACTGCTCGACGTGATAACCGCTCGCCGGCAGACTGCACGTCTCGCGGATCTTGAGGGCCGCCTCGAGCGCGGTGATCTCATCGAGATCGCTGCCGAGGAATGTGACGCGCGCACCCCGCGCGATCCGGGTCGCGAGTCGCCGGACGCGCGATTCGCACGCTAGCGTCTTCTCGATGGACCGCGACATCCCCCGGAGCGACGATTCAATCGAAGGCGGGACGTGCGATTTCAACCGCGAGGCGGCGGCGGCAAGCGCGGCGAGCTGCGTCGTATAGCTCATCGTGTTCGCCCACGAATGGTCGTGGGTCGAGCCGATGACCAGGGTCGCGTCGGCCACATGTTCCATGGCAGAATCCGGGAGTCCGCACACCGCGATCGTGCGACAACCCCGGTCCCGGACGCGGCGAAGGGCCCGGTTCGTCGTCGGCGTGGAGCCGCTGTGACTCACACCGAGTACGGTTCCGTTCGAAGGAACGGATGAGCTGTACGCGAGATCGTACGCGTGCATCGCGACCACCGGAACGGACGGTAGGACCTCTTGGAACACGCGCGCCGCGTAGGTCGCGGCGTGGAACGATGTGCCACACCCCGTGAGGACGAGACGTCGGGGCGTCCCGAGGAACGAACTCACATCGGCCGCGGCGGTCCGCCGCAATGCCTCCGCGACGAACGCCGGCTGGCCGAGGATCATGTCATGCATGTGGAACGGGTGGCGGCGCCGCGGATTGGGAAAAGCGACCATGTCCGCGCATCGCGGTGGCCGCCTTAACTTCGACGGGAGTCGACGTCGGCCGAGGCCAAAACGGAACAAGTCCCGTCATTCTTAAATCCGATAGCGGACCGCTCGCCCGCCGAGAGGTGAACGAATGGACGGGCCGCCCAAGGATCCGAGCTAACCGTCTGCCAGCCGCGCCGGAGGGGGGTTGAGATCCTTGGCCTCGCGCCGCGTCTCCAACGCCTGAATCTCGGAGAGCAAGGATTCAAGGCCAACCGTCTTGGCGATCCCCCGGGCTTCCTCGAGAAACCGCAAACCGGGCCCCGTCTCCCCTTTCTCGAGATAGAACCGGCCGACGTATGTGAGCGCGCGGGCATAGTCGGAGACGCCGCCCAATTCCTTCAGCCCGCGGAGACCGCGATCCCACAAGCGGGTCGCGCGGGTCCATCGGCCCAGTCCCATCTCTCGTTGGCCGTCCGAGATGTCGATCACAAAGAGAGAGTCCTTTTCCTCGAGGACGGAGATGAGCCGCTTGGCTTCCTCGATCACCGGACCGGCCTCTTCGAACTGTCCGATGTCCATCATCGCGGCCGCTCGATCCATGAGCGCATATCCCTGGAGGCGGATGTTCCCGACGAGCCGGCCGATCTGGAGGGCCCGGTCGTAATACTTGAGGCTCTCCTCGTACCGACGGAGTTCGTGGAGGGAGACGCCCACGGAGATGCACGCCCGCGCGATTTCCGTCAGGTTGCCGCCCCGCCCGGCGATCCGTAGCGCCTCGAGCTTGACGTCCAAGCCCCGCTCGAAGTTCCCCCGGATGCTTTCGATGCTCCCGAGCGCGGTGAGGCTCCGCGCGAGGGCCCCGGGCTCGGAGACTTCGGTCGCCAGGTCGACCGCCTGGTTCATGTGGACGACCGCCTCCCCGAGGTTGCCCTGGGCGCCCTCCAAGAGGGCGAGCTCCCGAAGGACTTCGCCGCGCTCCGCGGGGTCAGGGTGCGACTCCAAGCGGGCCTGCGCCTCGACGAGATGGCCGAGGGACT
>DATGWB010000020.1:0-9485 GCA_035299725.1 Thermoplasmata archaeon | reverse complement strand
CCGTGTCCGTCTTCGACCAGATGGCGCCGTAGCAGCGCACGTTCGGTTCGAGCCGTCGCACGTCCTCGGCGGTCAGCAAGGCGAGTTCGTCCTCGCCCATCCCGTTCGCGAGGCCCCAGGTCCGATACTTCTCGAGATGGGAGAGCTGCTCGGGACGCGTCGCGACCTCGAACGTTCCGACGGGGGACCACGGCAGTCCGCGTTGGGCCGCGAACGCCTTCCACATTCCATAGGCGGCCTGGGAAGATCGCGCGAAGACCCGCCGCCCGACCGGATCCAGGTAGAACGGCCGATGGATGACGCCGGTGTTCCGACGCGAAGTGTGCGCGGCGACCTGTGCTTCCTTCTCGATCACCGCGATCCGGCCGTCGTAGCGGTTCGCAAGCCAATACGCGAACGAGGTCCCGAGAATCCCGCCACCGACGATTGTGACGTCCCAGGGCTCCATGTCTGATTTCGAGGAAGTGCCCCGAGTTTATTATGCCTGCGCACGCACGGAGGGAATCGAGCCGACTTCATCCGGCCATGATGATGGGGCCCAGACCTCCACTGACAGTGCTATCGTGAGATGCGTTCGATACGTACGATAAGCTTTTGTTCGAGACCGGGGCCTGCGAGCCCTGGGATGCCTGGTGCGACTCGCCGCCTTCGTCATCGCCGGACTTCTCTTCCTCTCCATCGGCACAGCCGTTGAGGCTCGTGCCCTGACGAACGCAGTGGATGTCGTCGTTCTCGTCGACCGAACGGACGCGGAGTACGGCGAGACCGTGAATGTCACCGCTCAAATTTTCGATCGCGGGGCCCTCACAGACCCATCGGCGGTTGCGGCATATGTCGATCGATTGCCGGGCCTTTCGTCGCTCAACCTCACAAGGCAATCCGTCGGGGTGTTCACGGGACTCTTCGTGTTCCGGAGCCACCCGTCCGAGGTCATCGTGAACGCTACCGTGGATGGGACGCAGGACTCCGGGACAGCGGTCGTTTTCCATCGACGCCTGCCGAACGTCCGGGTCGTGCCTTCCGTCGGAGTCGCGCGTCCGGGCGAATCGGTGTCGGTCGAGGTCGATGTGAGTGATGCGAACGGCCCTCGGGATGCGGATTCATTGGAGATCACAGCCGACGTCGCCTCCGCGCCGAGCTTCGAGCTCGTGTCCGGGCCGACGCCTTTGAATTGGACGCATGTTGACGTCGGGAGATATTCCGTGACGTACACCGTCCCTCCGAATCTCGATCAAGACGCCATGGTCGACTTCCGGGCTGCCGTCACTCTGGGTACCGGCGGGATCGGAATCGGGGCGAGTGTCTATGTTGTTTTCCCGGATGGCTTGCTCATTTGGTATCGGTCGATCGGTTCTGGCCCATCGAACGCAACGCTCCTGATGTATGTCGCGTCCACCGCCGGTGTCCCGCTCGCGAACGCGAAGGTGTCCCTCCGCTACTTTGATCCCTCCCTCATCGGCTCCGAGACCCTGAATGGAACGACGAATTCCTCGGGCTCGGCTCGGTTCGAATTGCAGCGCAACGCATCGATTCCGTATGGCTTCTTCTTCGGGACTGCGTCGTATGGGTCGCTGTCCCAATCGTTCCAAGGTTACCTCGAGCTGCCAAGTCCTGTCGCCGTCGGGGCGCCTCACTTGGTCAGGGTCAACACCGACGAAACCTTCGCCCCGGGCGAGACCGCAAACCTTCGATTCATGCTCGAGCAAAACGGCACGGGCATACCACGTCAAGATCTCTTCGTTTACGTTCACACACGAACGGAACTAGTCCTCGCCGAGTGGGTATCGACAGACGTCACGGGCGAATTCGGGGTGCGTTTCATCGCTCCGTCGGAGGCGACATTGCTGGAGATCGCCGGATTCGTCGGGGGCGCTTGGCGGTCGTTCCGTGAAGGTTTCATCGCGGAAAACCATCTCGAAGCGAGGATCGCTTCAACCGATGGCCGGCATCTGTCGATAACCGGGAGACTCCCGAGCGCACCGGGTCCTTGGACTGCGTTCCTCTCGTTGAGGGGCATCGAGGAGTTGGCTGCGACGCCGGGACCTTTCGCCGCGGCCGGGAGCTTCGGTGCGGCAAGGCTGGCAGCGGGATCCGCGGGCGAGACCTTCGCATTCGACGTCCAATTGCCATCGTTCCTGCCGTCGGGACTCGCGATCGGCGTTTCGATCGAAGCGATGACGTTCCGATGGGAGAGCGGCGCTGCCCAGTTCACATTCCGGCAGACCGTGATAGTCGGGGCGCCGATTCCGCAACCAACGAACCCGAGTGCGTTGATTCTTCTCTCGGGCCTCGCATTCCTTCTCGCCGTATTCCTCATCTTACGGCGACGGCGACCTCCACCGAAGGCCGAGGGGCGGTCCTCCGGCGGGGACGAAGCACAGCCCGAATTTCCTCGGGAAGGCGACGACGCAAGCGCACCCGGGAAGTGACCGCCGTGCCGGCCCAGCGAGCGAATTCGCGGCTACGAAGAGGATTGGCGGACCATGCCTGCGTCATCGCTCGAATTTGATTCGCACGGGCCCTATCGTCTCGTAGAAAGAAACGGTCGGGTCCACGGCGCGCCGCTCCAGTTGTGGATGCGGCCCAAGGCCGATCCCCACGTCATCCTTGACAAAGCTGTTGTCCAGCATGCAAGGTTGCGCGGCGGCATTCAATCCGATGGTGACATAGCCCACTCGGGCGCTCCTGACCTTCGACTGCTGCAAGACGCGATGGAGGAGGCCTTCGTGTTCGGCCGCTCCCGATTCGACGATTCTGCCGGAGCGAATCCGAAACCATGGCCGGACGATCGCACGTCCCGCGAAGGGAATGGGATCCGTCCCGCGAACCTCCCCATCGACCGATTCCGGCCGAACGGCCGCCTCGACGCGGCCCGCGGGCAAGGCGGTTCGAACGAATCCGCGACGAATATCCTCGGCGCTGATGATGCCGTCACTCACGATCGGGGCAACGGCTTTGATCTCAAACCGTAAGTCGGTCCCCGCATCCGAATCAATCCGGACTTTCTTTCGGCGCCGGAGAGACCGGGCCAGCGTGTTGCCATCTCGCTGGATTTCCTTCAAGTCCACGGCCAGCGCCTTGTGGTAGCTACTGGACCACTTCTCGTAGTCGAGGCCGTAGGTCTCTGCCCGCTCCGGCGTGACGCGTCCAATTGGCAGGTCGATGTCCCGGACCTGTCGCTTCCTTCGCGGTTCGTGTTGTCGGTCGCCCCCCAGGCTGTTCGCCTCGAACTTCTCGGGCGGGATCTCCCGCATGCGGCGCGCGTCCGCGGGGCCTCCGAGGTAAATGTGCGCGGTTTCCGCCTCGGCGATCGCATGCTCGATCGGGGAGGCCGTGCTCAACCACCTCGTCGACAGCTCGTGCATCGACGTAAACCACAAATCGTCCGTCATCAGCGTGAGATGCGTGTCGCTCCCGGTGCGGCGTGCCTCGAGGGCGAGCGCCTCCGCGAGTGGGATCGTCGGCGGATAGGTGTAGATCGTGAAGACGTCCTTCCATCCCAGCCGAAGCGATGTGCGGACGACCTGGCGGGCAAGGGGAATCCACGATTCGTACGGCGGAGTCGGCCGTTTCGGATTCTGAACGACCATGGATCGCCGAAACACACCGGACGCTTTAAACTCCGCATAGAACGTCGGCACTCACGCTACCGCATTCGTCGGAGATTCGGAAGAGAGGGCTGGGTCCGTTGCTGGGATTACTTCTGGGCAAAGACCTTGGCCACGAATTCGCCAGTCGATGTGTTGTAAGTCCCTTCGAACCGGCCTTTCGCGTTGTTCAGCCACTTCAGCTTTTCCGAGAGTGTCTGATAAACAGCTTCCCCTTCCGCGTGGACCGATGTCGGGCTGACTTGCCTCCCGGTGCCTTTGGCCTTGATGATCAGCATGTCGCCGTCATCGGTCTGATCGATCCCGCGAGCCTCGAACTCGTAGGTCCCGTCGGGCTTGAAGAGCGCGTCGACCGTCTCCATGTGCGTCGCGTCATACTGGCCCTTCTGCGTTCCCTGAAGATTGTACGAGATCAGAACTCCGTCGGGCGTGAACTCCTTAATCGTCACGGACGTCGTCTTCTCGCTCAGCTCACCTAGAAACTCTTCTTCTGGCATGGTTTCGAAAACCTCCTCCAACCGTGCGCCCCATGGTGTGCGACAGGTAATACGCCTTTCGGATGGAGGAAACAGAGTTCCCAGAGGTCTCGGGTCTCGAACGGAGAGTCCATCGACGCGTCAAGCGGGCCATGCGATGCCGAGGTCCGTCCCGATCTTCTTGAGACCCTCGACGACTTTTGGGTCGAGCGGGATTCCTTCCTTCCGGAACTTCTCCATGCGAGCGAAGCTCTTCTCTCCGTGCACATAGATCCGATCCTGACCGTGCGCCTTCGGACTGTCCTTCAGCTCGCGCGCAAGCCGGTCCATGTCCCGCCGGAACTCGTCGAGCGGCCGGAACGCGGTCGGGTCGAGCGCCATGAAGAAATGCCCGACGTCCGGCTTCTTCTCGTCCGCATAGACTTGCAACCCTGTCGCGGCCCCGCTGAGGACGCCGCAGAGGACGTCGACCATGAGCGCGAGGCCGTATCCCTTGTGACCGCCGAGATCCTCGCCTTCCCCGCCCAGCGGCAACAGGCCACCGCCGAGTCGCTTCGCGAGGGCGTTCAGGACGCGCGCCGGCTCCGTCGAGCTCCGGCCCGTCTCGTCGACCGCCCATCCGTGCGGCATCGGTTGACCGAGCCGGTTGTACACCTCGACCTTGCCGCGAGGGACCGTCGACGTCGCCATGTCGAGGACGAATGCTTTCTCCTTCATCGCGGGCGCCGTGAGGCTGATCGGATTCGTGCCGAGGATCGACGTGCGGCCGAACGTCGGGACGACGAGGGGTCCCGCGTTCGTCATGCTGATGCCGATCAGATCGTGCTCGAGGGCCATGAGGGTGTAGTACCCCGCGATCCCGTAGTGATTCGAATTGCGAACCGCGACGACGCCAACGGCGGTGTCCCGCGCTTTCCGGATCGCCAGATCCATGCCCTTCTTCCCGACGACCTGGCCGAGGCTCTGACCGCCATCGAGAAGGGCCGTCGCCTTGGCTTCCCGGATGACGCGACTTTGGTCCGTCGCCTTCATGGTGCCTTTCTTGAGACCGTTCACGTACCGGCCCAGTCGCGCGACGCCATGGGAGTCAATGCCGCGAAGGTCGGCGAGGACCAGCACGTCCGTGGTCACGCGAGCGTCTTCGGCGGGGACACCCAACTTCGCGAGGACCTGTTCGCAAAATCGGCGGAGGGCCTTCTCTTGGATGACGTGTTCCTCGGCCATCGCAACGCCTCGTCTTGTACGACCACGAACTAAGGCTTTGTGTATAAATTTGCGGACGCCACCCCTGCCGGAAAATCTCGATCACGACTTGTGGCGAAGGTCGTGTTTTGCATCCGGGGCTGCGGCTCTTGCTTTCTGCCGCAACTCAAGGCGGAATGCCTTCGGAGCCCGTTCGGTGGCTACGGTGATGGTCACAGGGGGCAGACCCGCCACGTGGTGTCGCAGAAAACCCTCCGTCCGTCGGCGATCTTTCTTCCAGCACTCGCGCAGCCAGGTGCCGACGGCACGTTGCACCCAGAACTCCTCATCGTACAGCAGTCTCTCCAGGAGTCGGAACGGCTTGTCGAGTTCGCCCGCCCGGACGAATCGCTGGAGACCATACGTCGAGGCACGTCGCCGCCAGACGTTCTTCGCGCGAGTCCATCGAAGGAGGTCTCGAAAGCGGACGGGCCTTGCATACACCATTCCGGCGATCGGGCCGGAGGCGAGCGTGTCACTCAGGGCCCATCCGGTCGCGACGTCGACCCATCCGTCCACGAGCGTCCACGAGTCATCGTCGAGGATTTTTTCGTACCGTTCCAGGAGAAAAATCGCCAGCGACTTCTCTTCGAAGAGCGTCCAGACCAGAGAGCGGCGGCGAGCGCGTTCAGTTCCGCGGCTGTCATCCGCGTGTGATCCTTCGCGCAATGATAGCTCGCATGGTCGGCACGCTCAAGCCAAGGACCGGAACCGGAGAACCGACGTAGGATTGGAGATCTGCGGGAGACGCCACCTTTGGCGCACTTCGGACTTGCCCGACCATCCGGTCGTTCGCGGCCTTGACATCCAGCGCCATCGATTCGCAGGAACCGCGACGGGCCATAAAGAGGACACCGGAAATGCGAATCCCCTCCGGGCAGGCGTGAGTGGTTTATCCATTTTGTAAACGAGAACCGAGATAAATCGCCGACGGCCTTGGATGGGCATGGCGAAAAGTTCAAC
This sequence comes from Thermoplasmata archaeon, assembly GCA_035299725.1. Taxonomy (GTDB): domain Archaea; phylum Thermoplasmatota; class Thermoplasmata; order RBG-16-68-12; family RBG-16-68-12; genus RBG-16-68-12. The sequence goes on along the minus strand of DATGWB010000020.1, from coordinate 3,196 downwards.
GAATGACACTCGCCGTCCAACCGAACGCGTCGCCCTGATCACCGGGGCGAGCCGCGGTCTCGGATACACCCTAGCCGAGTTTCTCGCCCGGCAGCGGTGGACGCTCATCCTGACGGCCCGCCACGAGGGTCCGCTGCTCGAAGCCGTGAAACGCCTCCAGGCCACCGGGGCGTCCATCACCGCCGTCCCTGGTGATGTGACACAGGAGCAGCACCGTCGCGACCTGGTCGCCGCAGTCCGACGCATCCGTCGTCTTGACCTCTTGATTAACAACGCCTCCGAACTGGGTGCGTCCCCATTCCCGGCGCTCGTGGAATACCCGCTCGAGGCCCTTCGACGCGTCCACGAGGTCAACGTCGTGGCCCCGCTCGCGCTCGTCCACGAATGCCTTCCGAACCTCAAAGCATCGCGAGGCCTCGTCGTCAACATCACGAGCGATGCCGCGCGCGGCGGCTATCCGGGGTGGGGCGGCTACGGGAGCAGCAAGGCCGCTCTCGAGCTCGTGAGCAAGACCCTCGCAAACGAATTGCGCGATGCCGGCGTCGGCGTGGTGGCGGTGGACCCCGGCGATCTTCGGACGCAGATGCATCAGGACGCGTTCCCCGGTCAGGACATCAGCGATCGTCCGCTCCCCGAGGTCACTCTTCCCTTCTGGGCGTGGCTCGAGGGGCAAGACCCGATGCGCGTCACGGGCCAACGGTTCGAGGCCCAAGGCACGGTGTGGGAGGTGCCCGCATGAAGCGACAGGAACTCGCCTTCGAACAACCGAAAGAACTCTTCGCCTCCACGCCGGTCGAAATGGAACACGGCCTCCGGGATGCGGTCCGTCTCCTCGTCACGAGGCCATCCGGACACCGGCATGCCGCCTTCTCAGATCTGCCGACGTTCCTCTCCACGGGCGACTTGCTCGTCGCGAACGAGAGTGCGACTTTGGCGGCGAGCCTCGAGGCCCACGGGCCCTCGGGGACGTACACGCTCGATCTGAGTACACGATACGCGGAGGGCCTGTGGCTCGCCGAGCCGCGGTGGGATCCGGCGCATCCCGGTCCCATGCCGATCGAGGCAGGCGAGGAGGCCAGAGTGGGCGATGCGACCCTGCGGTATGTTGCGCCGTACCCCGGGATCCCGCGGCTCTGGTTCATCACCGCGGATCGGCCGCTGGAGCCGATTCTGGAGCGTGCGGGAGCGCCGATCCATTACGGCTACGTCCCGAAGGTTTGGCCCATGGAGTCCTATCAGAGTTTGTTCTCCCGAGTCCCCGGGAGTGCGGAGATGCCTTCTGCCGCCCGCCCGATCACGCCGAAAATCCGCGAGGCCCTCGAAGCCGCGGGGATCCAGTTCGCGTCCGTCCTCCTGCACTCCGGCGTCAGCAGCTTGGAGATCGAAGCGGAGACGGTCGAACAGCAAGCGGTGTATCCGGAGCCCTTTGAGGTGTCACAAGCCACGGCCGATCTCATCAACCGAACCCACGAAAGTGGCCACCGAGTCATTGCAATCGGGACCACCGTCGTCCGCGCCCTCGAGTCGGCGTGGACTCCCGATGGCGTGCGCCCGCGGCAGGGCTTCACGCGCCTCTTCGTCCACCCGGGGAATCCGGTCCGCTCGGTTGATGGCTTACTGACGGGATTCCACGATCCCGTCACGAGCCACCTCGCTATGCTCGCAGCCCTCATCGGCCTCCCGCGGGTCATGGAAGCATACCGCGAGGCAATCGCGAACGGATACCGATGGCACGAGTTCGGGGACAGCCACTTGATCCTACGCAACTAGGGTCGAGCGTGAGAACAGCCTGGTTCTCACGAGGAAGCCAGCGGCCGGCCCAGGTATAAGTTGATATACTATACGGACTTATACTCATGGCATGCAAGTTCCACCCATGCCTCCCCGGCTGCAGCGAAAGGGGCCGACCCTTGACACCTTACACATGGTCGAGTCCGTCCTTCGGAAGTCGGAGGAACCGCTGAGCCTCAACCGGGTAAAGCGTCTCCTACCGCGGAAGATGATGCACGCGACCCTCAGGGCGGCCATCGAGCATTACAAACGCCTCGGTTGCGTCGCTGAGGGATCGAAAGGCGTGATGTGGACGCTCAACGTCCATCCCGATTTCTGGAAGGCCGTCAAAGGCTGGGAGCGTCGCTAAACTGGCCCGGTTCTCGGCAGGCGAGGTTCGCATCGGGCCTCGGGCGCGGGCCGCGGAGTCGAAGCTTCAGGACAAACAGCGGAAGAAGCTGCGGTGGTGGACAAAGCGGCTCAGGCAGGACGTGTTTGCCGGTGACCAGATTCCGAAGGCGCGAATTCCCATGCAACTCGCGACCCGGAGCGGCCTGCCTTCGCCGCTCACGAATGCGTGGCGGTTCGAGCTGCCCCTGGCCTTTCGAGGAGTGTACACAGTTCAGTCCGCGCCCGGCGTTGGCACCATCGTGTTCATCCTGGAGATCCTGTCGCACCGGGACTACGATCGACTGTTCGGTTATCGGTAGGCCCCAGGCGAAAGACTTTAAGTCCGCGGCCGAATCGGACGCGGCGACGAACCCGCGGAGGACACTCGATGAGCTGGGGTCTCCAGAACCGTCTTTCTCGGATCATCCGTCCAGCCGATGGCCACACCGTCATGCTCGCTGCGGACCACGGGTACTTCCTTGGCCCGACGCACAAACTTGAGATTCCTCGCAAAACCCTGGAGCCGCTCCTCCCCTACGCCGACGCGGTGATGGTCACCCGCGGCGTCGTCCGCACGTCAATCGATCCCGGCGCGAACGTGCCGATCGTCCTCCGCGTGAGTGGCGGCGCGAGCGTGTTGAACGAAGACCTTTCCAACGAGAAGATCACGACGTCGATGAAGGAAGCGATCCGATTGAACGCCTCGGCCGTCGCACTGTCGATCTTCGTCGGGGCCCCCCACGAGCACGATTCCCTGGTGAACCTGGGGAAACTCGTCGACGAAGGCGAAGAGGCCGGCGTCCCTGTCCTCGCGGTGACCGCAGTCGGGAAGGAACTCGAGAAGCGCGACGCGCGGTACCTCGGCCTCGCGTGCCGCATCGCCTCCGAGTTCGGCGCGCATTTCGTCAAGACGTACTACTGTGAAGATTTCTCGAAGGTCGTCGAGTCGTGTCCCGTCCCGCTCGTTGTCGCGGGAGGCCCGAAGCTCGAGACGGAACTCGATGCGCTCGAGCTCGCCTACGACGCGATCCAGGAC
>DATGWB010000019.1:0-4297 GCA_035299725.1 Thermoplasmata archaeon | reverse complement strand
GCCGACTAAAGGTTTTCTGGCTTAGAGGTATAACAGGTACGCGATCGGATGCGCCGGGTCCCCGGATGGGGTGTACGAATCCAACTGCAAACCGGCATGCCAATCGAGCTTGGGAATGATCGCCCGCGTGAAGGCGGCCGATGAGTCGGCGGTCTTCAATTCGGCGAGAGGACGAAACGCGGCCTCGCTCACCTCCTCGCGATCGGGTCGCGGCTCTCCGCTCAGGTAGGTCATGGCGAAGATGAGGAACGTATCGTTCGCCGCCTCGGTCACCCGATTGCGGACGGCGAGGATCGGCCCGGCACGGCCCCCGATGCCCGTTTCCTCCTTCACCTCGCGCTCAATGGTCTGGACAACGGACTCGCGCGGCTCGACGTATCCCGACGGGATCGTCCAGAGACCTTTTGACGGGCCGTACGTCTTGCGGACCACGAGCAGCTTCCCATCACGGACCAGGAAGGCGCCCGCGCCGACCGTGATCGGGAGCGTCGCAACGTTGAAAGCCATGACCCCAGTCAGGCCACCGAACGAGATGGCTTTATCCCAGGTCTCGTTCCTCGGACGACCGGTGCGCCATGGCACGGAAGGTCACATTCACCCCGCGGCGCTTCCTGAAGAGAATCTGGCAGCTCGGCAACTTCGATGTGGCCCCCGACGGCCGGTTGCTCGCGTTCGCGGCGAACAAAGGAGACCAGTGGTCCGTCTACCTCCTGGACCTTCGGACAAGGAAGGATCGAATCCTCCTGCAGTCCGAGCAGTCCGTCCTGAATCCGGAGTTCTCTCCGGACGGCCGATGGATCGCGGTGCAGTCGGACTTCGAGGGGGACGAGAACTACAACATCTACCTCGTGCCGGTGCGTGGCGAGCATGTCCAGAAAATCACGGACACGCCGTTCGACAGCGCCTTCCCCCGGTGGTCCCCCGACGGTACCAAGATTGCATTTCTGTCGAACCGAGACGGCGACCGCGACAACGTGTTCGTGGTGGACACGACCGGCGGCGATGCGAAGCAGCTCACGAACGTCGATGACATCGTCGGCGAGATTGCGTGGCGTCCAGACGGCCGGAGCATCGCGTTCTCGGCGGGCGTCGGACTCCTTGATTACGTCGGGCTCGTGGACCTCGCCGGCCATCTAGAGAAAGTCGTCGCGTTCCCGGACTCGGAGAATGCGATTGGAGGCGACCTCGGCCGACCCGAACCCTGGTCCCCGAACGGTCGGGAGCTGGCGTTCGTATCGAACGTGCACGATCACGTGGACATCGGGGTATTCGATGTCAAGACGAAGCGCATCCGCTTCATCGTCACGAATCTCTGGGACAAGACAATGCCCCTCTGGGCGCCAGACGGAAAGCGGATCGCGTTCCTCGAGAACCACGACGGGAACGTCCAGCTGAAGGTCGTCTCCCGCGACGGCAAGGGGTCGCGGGCGATCTCTCCGGCGAGCGGATCGGCGAACCGGGCCATGTGGGCTCCGGATGCCAAGGGCCTGTTCTACCACCATTCGACGTTCACGCAGCCGGACCGGCTCATTCACCGAAAGGGAGAGCGGTCCACCACCTTGCTCGACAGTCTTCGAGAGCCCCTTCCGAAGGACGAGCTCGCCGACGGAAAGCTCGTCCGGTACCCGAGCGTCGATGGCCGAAAGATCGCCGCTTGGCTCTTTGTGCCTCGAAAGGAGCGTCGCCGCAACGCGGCCGTCGTCGACCCCCACGGGGGCCCGGAGTCGCAGACCCTGAACGAATGGGACCCGCGGTTCCAGTTCTTGGCCGCGGAGGGCTTCACAATCCTCGCCCCGAACTACCGCGGCGGGACCGGGAGCGGACGCGCCTGGCGCCGCCTGAGCGACCGCGACCTGGGAGGCGGGGACATCCGGGACATCATCGCGGGGGGCCGATGGCTGATCCACCGAGGTCACTGCCCCGCCGACCGACTCGGAGCGATCGGCGTGAGCTACGGCGGGTACGCCGTGGCGCACGTCCTGGAGAAAGCGCCCGAATTGTGGGCGGTCGGCGTGAGCATCGTCGGTTACTTCAACTGGCTCACCGCGACGACGAACGAACGCGGCTACCTGCGCCGGTACGACCGGCAGAAGATGGGAGATCCCGCGGTGGACGCCGACCTGTATCGCAAGTTCTCGCCGATTTACTTCCTCGAGGAAATCCGGGCCCCGGTCCTCTTCACGGGCGGAGCGCACGACCCGCGGTGTCCCGTGACGGAGGCGCGCGCGATGGTGGACGAGATGCGGAAGATGGCGAAGGTCGTCGACTACCTCGAATTCGCCGACGAGGGCCATTGGCCCCGCAAGATCTCGAACCAGATTCGGCTGAACGAGCGGGCGCTCGCGTGGCTTACGCAGTATCTGCCGGACCGCTGACCTCAGAGGCTCGCGCGGATCGCCTTCAATAGCCAGTCGATGATCTCCGGATCGGCCTGGGTTCCCATCGTCCCGATTCGGATCGTCTTGCCGCGCAACGGTCCGAGGCCGCCGGAAATGTAGATGTTGTGTTCGTCCCGGAGCCGACGGACCAGCCGGTTCGCGTCCACGCCGGCGGGAGGGGCGAAGCACGTGACCGTGTTCGACAAGAGGTTCGCGGCCCCGAGCGGCGAGAAGCCGAGTTCGCCCAGCCCGTCGCGCAACCGAGCGGCGACCTTCGCGTGGCGGGCGATGCGGGCTTCGAGGCCTTCTTCCTTCAGGAGGAGCAGCGCGCGATGGAACGCGTAGAACAGGTTCGAGGAGATCGTCGTCGGCGTGGGATGCCATTCGCCCCATTCCCGCTCGTATCGGTCCCAGGTGTACAGGTTGAGGTACCAACCTTCGACGGTCTTCGGATCGGTGGACTCCCACAGCGAGCGTGCGACCGCGACCGGCGCGATGCCCGCGGGCGCTGCGATGCATTTCTGGGACGCACTGAACGCTGCTTCAATCCCGAGTTTGGCAAATTGGAGCGGGAGGCCGCCTAAGGAGGAGACCGCGTCGACGATGACCGCTGCATCCACCGCATGCGCGGCCTCGACAATCGGTTCGAGGGGGTTCGTGATGCCGGTCGATGTCTCGTTGTGAACCACCGCGACGGCCTTCGTCGGCGTCTTGAGCGCCTCTCGCAACGCCAAGATGTCGGGGCCCGCGCCCCAGTCTGAGGAGACGACGTCCGCCTTCACGCGATGGGTTTGGAGCACCTCCCGCGTCCGCTCCCCGAAGAATCCGTTGGACACGACGACCACCCGGTCGCCCGGGCGCAGGAACGTGTACGCGATCGCCTCGAGGCCCGCGTGACCCGGGCCTGCAATCGGAAGCACATGGCCATCGCCGGACGACCAGAGATAGCGCAGCATCTCCCGCGTCTCGCCGTGGGCTTTCACCCACGCATCACCGTAGTGAGGCATCGCGGGCTTCGCGAGTTCTTCGAGCACGCGAGGGGGGAGCGGGACGGGCCCCGGGATTAACAGAAGCCCCGGTTCCATGGAACCGGTCAACGATGGGTGGGACGCTACTTCAAACTGTCCCGACACGCCTTGTCACGGAACGAAAGAGCACGGTCAGTCGCGGATTCCGTCCTCGGAGACGCTGAAGACCGCTTCGGCCTCGGGCAGGTTCGGAGAGTCGATCAACCGGGCAATCCGTTTCCCGCCTTTCGACTTGCGCAGATACACACGGAACGTCGCGCTGTGGCCGACAATGTGGCCGCCAACGGGCCGCGTGGGATCCCCGAAAAACGCATCGGGCTTCGCATGGACCTGATTCGTCACGTAGATCACGGCGTTGTGGATGTCCCCGAAGCGCATCAGCTCGTGGATGTGCTTGTTCAAAAGCTGCTGCCGCTCCGCGAGCACGCCCCGGCCGATGTACTCCGCGCGGAAGTGGGCCGTCAGGGAATCGATCACGATGAGCCGGATCGGGAAGTCTTGCGCGAGCTCCTGCGCCTTTTCGACGAGCAGCATCTGGTGATGGCTGTTGAACGCGCGGGCCACATGGATTCGCTTGAGGATCGGCTCCGCGTCCAGATCCAACGCATCCGCCATCTGTCGGATCCGCTCGGGTCGGAAGGTCTGCTCCGTGTCGATCCACACGACGTCTCCGTTCAGCCCTCCGTCATCCTCCGGCCGGGTCACGTTGACCGCGAGTTGGTGTCCGATCTGGGACTTTCCGGCCCCAAATTCACCATAGGCCTCCGTGATCGCTTGGCTCTCGAGACCGCCGCCCAGCAGCTCGTCCAGGGCCTTCGAACAGGTCGTGAGCTTCGCGACGGACTTGCGACGCTCGAGAATCACGTCCCCGGTCTCGAAGCCGCCGATGTC
>DATGWB010000018.1:0-3083 GCA_035299725.1 Thermoplasmata archaeon | reverse complement strand
CTGGACGTCCACGCGATGCCCGCCGCGATCTTCACGGACCCGGAGATCGCCACGGTCGGCTTGCAGGAACCGGAGGCGACCGCGCAGGGCCGGCGCGCCCGGGTCGGAAAGGTCCCGTTCGCGGCGATCGGCCGGGCGCTGACGACGGGCGAGGTCGACGGCTTCGTGAAGCTGATCGCCGACGCCGACTCGAAAGTCCTCCTCGGCGCGACGATCGTCGGTCCGGATGCGAGCGACTTAATCAGCGAGCTCACTCTGGCGATCGAGATGGGTGCGACCCTCGCGGACATCGCCCTCACGGTGCATCCCCACCCGACGTTGCCGGAGGCGGTCATGGAGAGCGCGGAGGCCGCCCTCGGCCAGGCGATCCACGTGCTGAACCGCTGATCCCATGCTCACGACGACGGAAGGGGAGTCAACGCCGATCCTCATCGTCCGGGATGCGTGGCTCCTGGACCTCGGCCGCAAGCCGTACCGCGAAGTATGGGAGCTCCAGAAGGCACTCGTCGATCGTCGGGCGGAGGACAAGATCCCGGACGGGCTGATCCTGGTCGAGCACGATTCGGTCGCGACGCTGGGCCGACGCGGGACGCGCGAGGACGTGCTCGACCCGGGGCTCGAGATCTTCGAGGTCGAACGGGGTGGCGAAGCGACGTATCACGGACCCGGCCAGCTTGTGGGCTATCCGATCCTAAAACTCCCCGACCGACTCGAGGTGAAACGGCTCGTGACGGACCTCGAGGAGGTCCTCCTCCGAACGTGTGCGGACTTCGGGATCGACGCGACGCGGGAGGGACCCGAGCGCGGCGTCTGGGTTGCCGGCAAGAAGATCGCGTCGATCGGACTCGCGGTCCACCGGAACGTGACGTTCCACGGATTCGCCCACAACGTGACGACGGACTTGCGGGAGTTCCTCAAGATCCGGCCGTGCGGCCACGATGGCGGGATCATGACGTCCATGGAGAAGGTCCTCGGGCACCCCGTCGACCTGGAAGACGTGAAAGCGTCCGTCATCGCACACTTCCAGGCGGTTTTCGGCGTCACGTTCCGTCGGGTGAACCTCAGCGAGCTGTTGCCGGAACCGCCGTCCGGGCATCGGCCGCGCCGCGCTTGAGGGCCCTCAACTGGCGGATCATCTCGGGGATGACCTCGAAGAGATTGCCGACGATCCCGTAATCCGCAATCTCGAACAGGGGCGCCTTCGGATCGATGTTGATCACGACGATCTTCTTCGATTCCTGCATCCCCGCCAGGTGTTGCACCGCGCCGCTGATGCCGACGGCCAGGTAGAGCTTCGGCCGGACCGTCATCCCGGTCTGGCCGACTTGCAGCATCTTCGGGACCCAGCCGCTGTCTACCGCCTTACGGGAGGCCGCGATCGCGCCGCCCATCAAGTCGGCGAGTTCCTGGAGCATGGCGAAGGCCTTCGGGTCTCGGAGGCCGTAGCCGCCGCTCACGACCACGTCGGCCTCTTCCGGGCGGAGGCCGCCTTCGCGGGTGAATTCCTGGAAGTCCACGAGCGTCGCGTCGACGTCCGATGGCCCGAGTTCGACGGACTCGTGAACGACCTCACCCGTCCGACTCGGATCGTGCGACGGGGCGACGAAGACGTTCCGGCGCACCGAGGCCATCTGGGGCCGATGCTTCTTGCAGAGGATGTGGGCCAGACTCTTCCCGCCGAAACTCGGCCGGATCATGTCGAGGTTCCCCTCCGCGTCGATGTCGAACTTGACGCAGTCCGCCGCCAGGCCGGTCTCCAGGATCGCATGGAGGCGGCCTCCCAGGTCACGTCCGTTCTTCGAGGCGCCGTACAGGACGATCTCGGGCTTGTGCCGCCGGATGAGCTGTGCCATGACCTGCGCGTATGGCCGCGACCGGTAGATCTCGAGGAGCGGATCGTCGACGACGATCACGCGGTCCAATCCGTAGCCCAGGGCATACGTCGCGAGATCGTCGACCCGATTCCCGAGAAGGACGCCGGTGAGCGTCGTGTTCCGCAGATCCGCGATGCGGCGCCCTTCACCAATCAGCTGAACGCTCACATCCCGGATGCCCTGCTTCCGGTGTTCGAGGAAGACCCAGACCCCATGGAAATGGGACTTGTCCTCGAGGACATGGACGTCCGTCATGGAGAGATCACCCGGTCCGCGATCAGGACATCGAGGAGCTGACGCACCGTCTCCTCCGGTTCCCCGGAGAAAATTCGACCCGCCCGCGTGGGGAGCCTCACGGTGTCGACCTTCGCCACGATCGTCGGCGAATTGAACAGCCCGACCTTTTTCGGATCGATACCGACGTCCGCGCAGGACCAATGGGTGACCACGCCACCCCGCTCGACGCGGATCTTCCCGGTGAGGGTCGGCTCCCGGGGCTTGTTGCAGCCGAAATTCACCGTGCACAAACACGGCATGGTCGTCTCCCACCACTCGGTTCCGTCCTCCGCCGTTCGTCGCGCGCGGACCTTGCCGTCCTCGATTCGAATTTCAGACGCGTAAGTGATCTGCGGGAGATCGAGATGGCCCGCGATCCCGGGACCGACGTGGCCGGTCGACGCGTCCGTGGTCTCCTCGCCGCAGAGAAGGAGATCGTACCCGCCGATTTTCTGGATCGTCTCGCTCAGCGCGTACGCGGTCGGCACCGTGTCGGAGCCGCCGAGGATCCGGTCGGTCAGGAGCACGGACCGGTCCGCGCCCATCGCGACCGCGCGTTCCAGACTTTCGTCGAAAGATGTCGGTCCCATGGAGAGGACGACGACCTCGGCCGCGTGCTGGTCCTTCAGGCGCAGCGCCATCTCGAGGGCGTTCGCATCCGGCGGGTTGATCTCACTCGGCACACCGACCCGTTTGAGGGTCTGGGTGACGGGATCGACTTGGAGCTCCTGCGCCCGCGGGACTTGCTTGATGCACACGATGACGCGCATCGGGCGCGCCGCCGGCCCGCGGTCCGTCACATCGATCGGGCTCCGTGAAGCAGGTCGAGGAGCATCCTGAGTTTCGGCACATCGGCGGCGAACGCCTCATCGAGGACGACGTCGAACAGGCGCTCTTTGCCGCTGCCGTCCACGGTGTACAGGCGCTCGGCAA
>DATGWB010000017.1:0-13806 GCA_035299725.1 Thermoplasmata archaeon | reverse complement strand
AAGACCGGTCCTTCGCCGGTCTCCAGATACCGGGCGAGACCGCGGCGGTGCGACTCCCGCAACGACGGAGGCACGATTGTCTCCGCAAGAGTCCTGCCGATCACCTCGTCCCGCCGATACCCGAAGGTCCGTTCGGCGGCGGGATTGAAATCGACGATGCGGCCGTGGTGGTCCATCGCGATGACACTGTCCAGCGCCGTATCGAGGATCGCTGCGCGACGCGCTTCGCTCTCCGTCAATGTCAACGAGGCCTTGTGGCGCGCCGCGGGTCTGGCGGCCTTGCGCGGTGCGCGAGGCCTCTTCTCGGACGGGGATCGAGACATCGCAGGTGAAACCCGGAGTTCCGGGAGGGAACCGCCCGCGGCCGCGATGGCCCGCGTCCCTATTTATTGCGTTCGAGCGAATTGTTCCTTTTTCTCCGGGTGTCATGATGGGGATCGCGCAGCTGGATGGTTGGCCCTGGCATCGAAAGGAAAAGGGAGCAAAGGGCGACGCGGTCGCCCTCCGCCCGGTTACTTCTTCCGTCCCATCATGGCCGCGAGTGCGCCGATCACGACGAGGGCGAGGACCGCCACGATGATCGTCGACGTATCCAGGCCTGCGGTCACCCGAGGCTCGACCGTCCCAACGCGCTGCTCCGCCACGACCGTCGTGCTCCCGGTGCCTTCCGTGTAGCCGACGGCTGTTGCCGACGCGACGATCCGGAACTGGGTCCGCGGACCGACGTCCGCCGAGAAGGTCGTCGTGAAGTGGCCCTGTGCGTCGGTCGGACCGGACGCGGTCGCGACGCTCCCGCCGAGGCCAACGACCTGGAGGCTCACGACCGCTCCGACGACCGGCGAGCCTCCGGACTGCACGGTGACCGTGATCGTCGATTGCCCGCCGGACGGCACTGTCACCGCAGACGAACTCACCGCGACTGCGAGCGCACGCGTGTTCGCGCTCACGGTCATCCAGGCCGACGTCGTCGCGCCGGCATAGCCGAGCTTCGACGCTTGAATCGTCACCTGGACGTCCGTCGCGCCCTGGGCGCTCGGGGCCGTGATGGCCGCGCTCAGGGTGCCTGCCAGGTCCGTCATCCCGCTGGCCACTTGGTTTCCGCCGATCCAGAACGAGACGTTGGCTGCCGAGACCGGGGCGCCTTGCGAATCCGTCACCTTCGCGATCGCGGTCGTCGACTGCCCGGCCTTGACGGCCGTGGGAACGACGGTCAGCGTGGCCGCGAGGGGACCGAGCTGGGTCACGTGGAGCGTCTGGTACGTCCAGAAGTTGTTCACGCCGCCCGGCATGTTCACCCAGCCGTCGAACGATCCGCGGACGGTCGCCTCGATCGCGTTGAAGTGCAGGACCGGGACGAAGAATCCCTGTGTCATCGTCCGGAGTTGCACGTCCATGACGGCGGTCGTGCGCGCCGCCGGATCCAGGGCCGCGTTGGCGGCCGATAGCTCCGCGTCCAATGTCGAGTCGACGACCCCGAACACGTTCAGGGCGCCCGAGCTGTGGACGTAATCCCACAGGAAGCCGGGATCGAGGGTCGTGTCGAGGGTCGCAGCAAACACGTCGTAGTTGCCCGTCGCCAGGGTGCTGAGGATGTTCGCACCCGGGACACTGACCAGGGTCGCGCGAATCCCGAGGCGCGTGAACACGTCGACGGTCGCCTCCTGGATCGTGAACGTCCGAGCGTCCTCCGTGACCGGGATTCCGATGACGGTTAGGGCGAGCGGCGCCCCGTTCGGCTGCTCCCGGAAGCCGTCGCCGTCGCGGTCCAGATAGCCGGCATTGTCGAGCATCTGTAGGCTCTGCGTGAGCAGGGCCGTCGACCGCCCGCCGACCAAGGTGATCGTCACCTGGTACGTGGGCACGGCCGGGTTGAACCATGGCACATCTTCCTGGATGACCGGGCTCTTCGAGATGATCGTCGACGGGTAGAGCTGGCGGTACAGGATCGGATTCAGCGTCACGGCGAGGGCGGATCGCAGGCTAGCGTCCGATGTGACGTGGCTCGAGCGCATGTTGAACCCGAACGAGAGTTGCCGGAGGCCAGGGTTCTGCACGATCGTCGCGTCGTTCAGGAGCGTCTTGTTGACGCCCCCGACGTCGATGATCTGCGAGGGCTCGTCGACCAGCAGGCTCCAACCGATGAAGTCGAGGTTCCCGCTCAGGAGCGCGGTCGCCGCGGCCGTCGTGCTGCCGTAGACGCTGAACGTCACGGTCTCGAGGTACGGCGGCCGGAAGTGCGCCGCGTTCGCCGTGAGCGTCCACGAGGTCGACGTCGACGCCGTGAGCTTCCACGGTCCGCTCCCGACGGGAATCGCGACGGTCCCGGTCTTGACGATCGGGAGGGTGAGGCCTTGCCCGAAGAGCAAGCCCCCTTCTGATGCCGACGACAGCGTGACGGTATTCCCGACGTTGGTCGCCGAGAGGTCCGACGGCAGGCGGCCGGCGACCTTGTACTGGTTGTACGAGTAGACGACGTCCGCTCCGCCGACGGCCGTGCCGTCATGGAACTTCAGGTCGGACCGCAGGGTGGCGGTCAGCGTCGAACCGGAGATCGACCACGAGGCCGCCGCCCACAGCGTCGGCGTGAGCGTCGCAGGATCGATCCGACCGAGGCTGTCGTAGACGAGCGGGATGACCTTCCAGCTGTCCGCATCCGTGGCCGTGAACGGGTTCAGGTTGAGCGCTCCTCGGACGGCGACGCGAAGATTGCCGCCGTACAGGCCGGACGCATCGCCATGGGTGGCGCGCACCGGGATCGCCGACGACAGGAGGAGCACGAGGACGAGACCGAGGATCGCGGTGACCGCGAGCTTGCGCATCAGAGCTCACCCCCGTCGGGAGGCGGGAGTTCCTCTTCCGCCGAGGCTCCCTCCTCTTTCTTCATCTCCTCCATCTTCATGCCACCTTCGCCTCCGCCGCCGCCTCCTCCTCCGCGGCCCTTCCGCGCCTGGCCGATTGCGAGGCCCGCGAGCAGCGCGATCACCGTCAGGACGGGCAACAAGATCAGGCCGACCGAAGCGGTCGTGACGCCTTGCGGCACATATGAGACGGCCCTGGAAGTCGTCGCGGTGTTACCGGCGGCGTCCGTCGCTTCCACGAAGATCACGTTCGAGCCGAAGCTCAGCGCGACGCTGGTCGAGTACCGTCCGGCCGACACGGTGACCGGCTGGCCGTTCACCGTCACGAAGGCGATCGAGCTCTCGACGGTCCCGCTCACGGTGACCGTGGCCGAGCTTACCTCCGACGGCAAGGCGTCGATCGTCAAGGTCGGCGGGGTCGTGTCGCGCGCCACGGTGAGGCTCGCGGTCCCCTGGTTGCCCGCGGCGTCCGTCGCCACGATCGCAATCGAGTTCGAGCCTTCCACGAGCGACACGGGCACCTCGAACGAGCCGTCCGCGTGGACCATCGCCGGGATGCCTGCGACGGTCAGGGACGCGGCCTCGCTCACGACGCCCGAGACGACCGTCAGGTCCTTCGAGGTCAGGAGTCCGGCCGAGCTCCGCAGCAACGAGATGGCGGGTGCGGTCGAGTCGCTGACGACCGTCAGGGAGGTCGAGGCCGTGTTGCCGAGGGCATCGCTCGCGCTCACGTCGATCGTGTTCGATCCTTCGATCAGGGAGACCGCCGAGCTGAACGCGCCCGAGCCGTCGACGGACACGCTGGATCCGCCGATCGAGACGCTCGCTCCGGGCTCCGTCACGCCAGTGACCGTCACGGTCGAGGCCGACGTCACGAGGCCCGGCGTCGGCGACGAGATGTCGAGCCTTGGCGCCGTCGTATCGATCGCGAAGGACCAGGCCGTGGTCGCCAGGTTCCCGGCGAAGTCGCCCGCCTGGACGATCATCGTGTGCGAGCCGTCGCTCAACGGTTGGGTCGGCGTAAAGAGGACGGTCCCCGTCGGATAGCCGACGTTCGTCTGGTGCGGCACGCTGATCGACGCGATCGAAGTGATGTCGACGCCATCGAGCCAGACCCGGATCTTCGTTTGATCGATCTCGCCGCGGGCCTCGAACGCGCCCGGCTGGTTGTCGTTGATCTGGACGAACATGCCGGGCGTCGAATCGCTGACCACGCTGCCTTGCGCCGGCAGCTGGCTGCTGAAGGACGGCGGCGTGATGTCGTAGCTGTACCGGATCGTGATCTGCTGCGCGAGCGCGAACGGCGCGAACCCGGGGCTCGCGAACAAGAAGCTGGTGAGAAGGCCTTCCGCATGGCTTCCCGGGAAGTCCCAGCTGATGTTGAAGCCGGTCGGCGTGAACGCAGGGACGGTCGTCGAGGGCGCATTCTGAGATTTGAACGGCGACACGCCGATCTTGTTGACGGTCAGCGTGAGGTCGAACAGCCCGCCGGTCGGCGCCACGTCGAACCCGGCCGCGTGGACCCAATAGCAGCCTGTGGCCGGGAAGGAGAGCGAAGCCTGTTCCGGATTGTTCGACGTCGCCATGGTGGTCCCGACGGCGCTGTCGGCGACCGTGTACACACCGTCGCAGTTCGAATCGTAGAAAATGCCGAAGTCGACGTCATTCGCACCGCTGTGGAAGAAGGCCGACCACGTCGCCACGATCGTGCCGGACGGGATGACGGTCTCGACGCGGTTCGTGGAGGCGTACAAGTACGCGATGAACGACCCGCCCGGGTACGGGTAAGAGGCGACGGGTTGATTGTTGGCGTGAGTCACGACAATCTCCGTCACCGCCGTTCCCAGTCCGTCCTGGAGCGGCACCTGCGACGTGACGGTGATCGGCACGGAGCCCGCGAGTTTGTTCGTCGAGATTCGCGCGATGGTCGGGTTCGTCTCCATGATGCCGGCGTCCAAGCTGAACGGCTCGCTTCCCGAGACCGAGTTGAGGGCCTTGACCTGGATCGCGATTGGCCCGCTCAGCACGGCCGTCTGGAGGAATTCCTTGTTCAGGTACAACGTGTCGGTGGCACCCAGGATCTCCTTCGTCGTCGCGAGTTCGACCATGGTACCCGGTCCGTACGTTGCATCGTCCGTCCATACAGGATCTGGCTTGAGCGAGTAAATCGTGATCTCGCCTTCCGACGGCGCGGTATTGAGGAGCAGGTCGTAGATCATCCGCCGGTTCGTGGCCGGCGCCGCGGAGAAGTCCGCCCAGAACAGGCGGGAGTCGCCGATCTGCCGCCAGTTGCCCGGCAGCTGCCCCTGCGTGACGGCGTTGTTGTCGTACAGGTCCGTCGTTGCCACGCCGCCGCCGAACTTCAACGGCAGTGAGGTGGCCGGCACCGTGATGAGGACCGGCACGAGGCTCGACTTCGACCCGTCGTTGACCCAGATGACACCTTGGTACATTCCCGCCGTCGTTCCCGCGGGGACCGCGAAGTCCACGTTGAAGGAGGCCGAGCTGCCCGCCGGGACGAGGAGGGACGAAACCGCCGGGGTCGCCCAGGCCCACGACGCCTTGCCGTAGAACTCGACGGTGACCGGGGTGAGTCCATGGGCGCCCGCGAAATCGCGGAACGAAATGCCCAGGCCATCGTCGACCCGATCTTTCGGATCGCGCAACTGCAGGAAGGTGTCCGATCCGCCGCGGGAGCCGAACGCGAACCGGTTCTGCTCATACGGCCGGTCGAAGCCGGGAGTGGCACTCGGGTGCGCTGCGTAATTGTACCAGTCGAACGACTCAATGAACGTGTCGGGTGCCGCGGTCAGCACGGTCGGATCCCGGACAAAGTTGATCCGGATGAAGTCCGCCGCGTTCCATCCGGCCGAGATGTCGTGCGCATCGATTAATGTGAGGCCGTCTGCGCCGTAGAGTCCAGAAGGTTTCAAGACCCGCCAGTCGCGGACACCGGGCGCTGCTTGGAAGTTCCACGTAAATGTGTAGTCCGGCGCGATCTTCGTGTACATCGCGTCGCCGATCGTGACCGTGACGTCCGACGCGGTCGGGTTGTGGACCGTGAGGCTCGAGGTCGCCGAAGCGCCCGGGAGCATCTGGTTCACGAACGCGGGCCGGTGCACGCCACCGAACGAACCGGGAGTGACGAACGACGGATCGACGTAGACGCCGGATACACCCTTGGCGAGCTTCACTGCCGCGGACGCGTTGACCCACCCGGCGCCCTGCTGGAGGACGTCGTACCCGAAGTCGTCCGCGGACGACATGAGGATCTCTTTCGCCTGGGTCGAAGTGGGCCAACCTCCCGACGCCGAGCGGAACGCTTGGTAAATCAGGCTGACGACGCCCGCCGTCACCGGCGTAGACATCGAGGTCCCGGCCCACAGATCCCACGCGCCGAGGCCGTCGCATCCGAAGGCCAGGCACGCTGAATTCAGCGGTCGCCCACCGAGGCCGAACTCGGCCGTGGCGTAGACGTCCGGCTCTGGCGTGCCCAGGACCGTTGGCCCTTTGCTCGTAAAGTCGGCTGGCTCGCCGTACGGCCCGGCCCCGTGGATGCACGAGCCGAACGCGCCGAAGTCGCAGTACGCCTGACCGCCATCGAATCCGAAGATCGTACGGTAGTTCATGTTCGTGCCGCCGCCGACCGTGATGACGCCCGGCGCGGTGTTCGGCGGAGTCGACGTCGAGTATCCGGGACCGTTGTTGCCCGCAGCGAACAGAATCGAGAAGTTCGGCACTTGATGCGTTGTGAGGTCGTACAGGTAGCGCTCGATGTTCGTGAAGCCGGTCTCCTGCGGCCTCGTGTAGCCCCAGCTGTTCGTCGCGATGTTCGCTTCGTCGCCCGTGTTCGGAATGCCGTCGTAGCCGTGAGACGAGAAATAGAACAGCTCGGCCACATCGAGTGACGTCGGCAAGTCGACGCCGACGATCTTCACGTTGGGCGCCGTCCCGTAGACGTCGAGGAGGCCTCCCGCGTTCCCGACCGGGTTGCCCGCGAGGTCCGTCGACACCCAGGTGCCGTGCTCCTCGCCGAGGGCGAACGAGCCGTAGAAGGCGACGAGGTCGCCCGGCCCGGGGACGAAGAGGTCCCAGCCCTGGCGCTGCGCGGTGATGTTCGCATACGGCACGGGCAGGCCCGTGTTGTACGTGGCGGTCACGGCGGCGCCTGTCGTCGGCGGCGTGTTGAACGTGATCTTACCCGAGTCGTAGTTCAGCGTCCAAGTCTTGAGTTGGTAAATGATGTCGACGACCTCGCCCACGGGGAAGTTTCGGAGCCATGTGATGCGGCCCGTTGCCATGTTGATGCTGTAGTCGACCCCCGCGGTGAGCGGACCTGTGCTGTTGCCCGAGAAGTCCCAAATGAAGGACACCGGGTAGCCGGCGGCCAAGAGCGCGGCGGTGCCCACCGTTGCGCCTGTCATGGCGTTGAATCCCGTCGTGAGATCGTACGTCGTCCCCTGCTCATTCCCGATCGCGGAGCTGATCGGCTCCTCGAAGATGTCCTCGGTCGCGCTCGGCCAGTACGCCCCGTTGAGCGCAAGGGTTCCGGTCGCGAGGTTCGTGCCGTCTACGTCGGTCTGGACCCAGCCGTGTGCAAGGGACGCGCTCGTTTCCGTCCCCGTCGCGGACGCGATCACGACTTCGCCCGAGATCGCGTTCGTCTGCTTCGCGACGAAGTAGAGGAGGCCGCCGGAGATGTCGTAGAAGCCGTCCGCATTGATGTCGAGGCCGGAGATCGGGTCGGCGATCGACACCGGCTTGTCGTTCGTGAAATTGTAGTCGTCGTTGAGGTCGACGTAGACCTTGTCGTACACACCAGGGGTTGTGGAATCCGTCACGAGGATCCCGGGACGCTCGCAGTGAATCCCTTCGAGATACTGGTCCTTGTTGACCCCGAGGTGGTACCAGCCGCTCGCGCTGGGGATGGCCCAGGAGTCCGCGGCCGTGCCGACGGTGTACGTCCGGCTGATGCGGGTGCCGGCGCCGGGGCAGCTCGTCCAAGTCGGAGCCACCCGGTTCGTCAATTGGAGGAAGCCGTACGTGAAGCCCGTCGCATACCTCAAGGTGCCCGTTCCGCTCGCGGTCGCCCGGTAGCTCGTGTCGGTGAACCACGTGGAGGCTCCGAAAGAGAAGAACGTGGGATAGGGAGCCCGGTCGAGGTCGCTGGAAGCCGTGAACAAAGCCAGCTCATTCCAGAGGGAGAACTGGCTGTGCATGATCGGATAGCCGAAGTACGGAGACGCGGGGTTCGAGTCGACCGCCCATCGCCCGACGCCGGTCGACGGATTGTAGAGGTTCGGATGCGCGAAGTCGGTGCCCCAATCCTGGACGGCGATGTTGACGCCGGCGCCTGTCGCGATCGGCCATGCATCGGGTGCGTGGTGAGCCTGGACGATTCCCCAGTCGGCGGGAGAGATGTCGCTGGGTGGTAGCGCCGATTGCTTGGCCCGGAACGCGTTCAGCTGTTGGCGAGTCGTGGTGAGATCGAAGTTGGTGAAGTCCGCAGGCGCCGGGCGATTGTTCGCGTCGATGCCGAGGACGCCCGGGAGATTCGCGATGGTCGAGAGCGCGGACGCCGGAACGCTGACCGCCGTCGAGACGATTCCTTGCGCGGTTGTCGGGAGTCGCATTTCGGAACGGACCGACTGGCCCCGGAACTCCTCCGGGAGCGACTGCACTCCGTACTTGGCGAGTAAGGGCGCGAGCGCATTCATGTCGTCCGTGTAGATGACGACACTCTGGAGATCTTTCGAGCCTTGAACGGCGATGTCCCTCAATGAAGAATCCAGCTTCATCCGCCACGAATCCGATTGCTCAGCGGGATTCGAAAGCGTGGACGGGACTGCCGAGTTCAAAGGCGACGACGTGACACCTGTCGTTGGCGCGGCGGGCGCATCGATCGCGCGAGCGGAGGCAACGGGTGCCGCCGTCACGAGAACGAAGAGGCCTGCCAGAACCATCGCGCCGACGATCAGAAAGCTTAGCGCTCTGCGAGCGGTGGTATTCGACATTCGACTCCTCTCCCCAACAAAAGCCTCCCGGGATTCGTTCGAGCGTATAAATAAATTCCCCAAATTGACGAGGCCCCCCAGGCGGCCTGCCCTGTCTTCGATTGCGTCGCCGGCCTGGGGTCAGTCCGCTCTCGATCCGAGGGCGATTTCCTCCCGTTGCGATTATTATCTAATGATTATTATATGGAAGCAATGATTCGAACGGTGTCCTAACCGTAGCGGGTCATCCCGCCGAGTCGGTGGAGGCCTACAAGCGTTCGAGGTCCCGGCCGCCGCGCAGGCCCTCGGGAGCGAGGAAGTCCGCAAGGGCGTAGCCCGCGACACAGCCGACGAGGTGGATCGGAATCAGGAACAGCGAGACGAAGATGATGACCGCCCGGGCGGAGTCCGAAGGACCGAGCGCCTCGAGACTCGGGATGACCCCCGCGAAAACCGGTGCGTAGACCGAGAGCACGATGATCACAATCGCGATGGACGATGCGACGAAGCCGGCGAGGACGAGGAATTGCGGCTCCGCGTCCTGCAGTCTCAATCCGATCGCGATTCCGGCCGCGAGCGCCACGAAGATAATCGTCCCTCCGACGTCCAAGGAAAGCCATAACCCGTAGTCTGCGAAGTTCGCGACCACGACGAGCGTTCCCATCGAAATACCCGCGAGGACCACGAAGACTGCTTCGATGAGGCCTCGGCGAACGAGCTTACGATCCATTCGGCACGACCCCTATCGATGTGACAAACTCGATTCCGAGAACGCGCTCGACGATCGACGTGCCGTGAACCCGGTAGACGAGGGAGGCGTCGATGATCGGGAAGTAGCGACCGCCAAAGGTGAGGTTCAAGCGCTTGAGTTGAGTCGGCTGCGTCGCGCCGAAGACCGTTGCATTTCCCCAGACGAGCGCGGTGGTATGCGGCCCGACGACGTACCCGATACCCGAGGGGAAGAAGCCGCCCGGGACGACAAAGATCGATGCGCTCTTCTCCGCGAACGGGCGAGTGTCCGTGAGATTGTCCATGTAGAGACGGTAGGAGATGTGCATGATGTCGATGGCGATGCCAGACGGATTTCGGAGCTCGAACAGCACGCCGACGGTGACGTTTTGATCAGGAGACGTGATCGCCGGGATCGTAACATCATGGTAGCCAACGTTTCCGGGGATCTCCATCCGCGCGTCGCTCGCGGCAATGTACCGGTCCAAGAAGTTCACCCACGCGACCGCGCCGACGATGGCGAGGACGGCGAGTAACACCGACGCGACTTTCGAAAACCATGTCATGCTGGCGGCCCTCCGCCGGGAATGGCCGCGGCGACGGGAGGCGCACCCGAGGACAATCCGACCTCCCCGGCGAAGTGGCATTCCGCGAAATGGCCCGGGACAATCTCCCGCAACTCGGGCTTCGTCGTCTTGCAGATCTCCTGCGCATACGGGCAGCGCGGATGGAACGTGCATCCGGTCGGAAGGTCGATCGGGCTGGGCAGCTCTCCCTGGATCTTCGCTCGACCGCGCTGGAATTTCGGGTCCGGGACCGGCACGGACGTCAGGAGCGCCTGCGTGTACGGATGGAGCGGCTGCGCGATGACCTCCTCCGCGCTCCCGAGCTCGACGATCCGGCCGAGGTACATCACCGCGATCCGGTCGGACATGTACCGCGTGACCCCGACGTCGTGGGAGATGAACACGAGCGTGAGCCGGAATTCGTCGCGCAGCTGGAGCAGGAGGTTCATCACACCCGCCCGGATCGAGACGTCGAGCATGGAGACCGGCTCGTCCGCAACGATGAACTCCGGCTGGAGGACGATCGCCCGCGCGATCGCGACCCGCTGCCGCTGACCTCCGCTCAACTCGTGCGGATACCGGTACATGAAGTCCGACGCGGGGGCGAGTTCCGCGTGCTCGAGCGCCTTCGCGATCAGGTCCTCCCGGTCCTCCAGGGAATCCGTCATGCCGTGGACGGTGAGGGGTTCCGCGACCGCGTCCATGACGGTGAAGCGCGGATTGAGCGATTCGTACGGGTCCTGAAAGATCATCTGCACCCGGCGGCGGAAGTCCTTCAGATCCGCGCCCTTGAGGGGCGCGATGTCCTTGCCGTGGAAGAGGAGCTGGCCCTCCGTGGGCTCTTCGAGCTTCACGAGGAGGCGGCCGGTCGTCGTCTTCCCGCAGCCCGACTCCCCGACGATCCCGAGGATTTCGCTCCGCTTGATCGAGAAGTCGATCCCGTCGACGGCGTGGACTTGCTTCTCTCTGCCGCGGAGGGCGTCAAACAGTCCCGCCTTCAACGGGAAGAGCTTCCGGAGCCCGCGGACGTCCCAAACGGCGCCGTCGTCCGTCATGCGAGGCTCCCGTTGAATATTTCCTTCGTGAAGTGGCAGCGGGACCGGTGGCCGGCATCGACCTCGATGAGTTCGGGACGCTCACGCGTGCAGATGTCCTGCGCGAACCGACAGCGGGGGTGGAAGCGGCAACCGCTCGGCGGATTCACGAGATCCGGCGGCGACCCGGGAATCGCCCGGAGCTTCTTCCTCGGGCCCTTCACGCTCGGGAACGCCTCGAGGAGACCGATCGTGTATGGATGCGAAGGCCGTTCGAAGACGCTCTCCGTGGTCCCCTCCTCGACGACCTCGCCCGCGTACATGATGACGATGCGGTCGGAGACTTCCGCGACGACGGAGATGTCGTGCGTGATGATCATCATCGCGAGGTCCAACTCCCGCTGCAGATCTCGGATCTCTCCGAGGATCCGGTCCTGCATGATGACGTCCAGGGCCGTCGTGGGCTCGTCCGCGATGATCAGTTCCGGCTTGCAGGCGAGCGCCATCGCAATCATCGCGCGCTGCTTCATGCCGCCGGAGAACTCGTGCGGATATCCTTCCGAGCGATCCGCGGTCATGCCGACGAGCCGGAACAGCTCCTGGATCCGAGCCTGGCGCTGCTCGGACGTCATGTCCATGTGGGCCTCGAGCGCCTCCTCGATCTGATCGCCGACTCGGTACACGGGGTTGAAGGCGTTCATCGCGCCTTGAAAGATCATCGAGACCTGGGACCATCGCATCGTCTGCATGCGATTCCGTTGGGATCGCTGGATCGCGCGTCGCGTGAATCCGCGGTTCCACGCGCGCTCGCGTCGCTCGACGAGGTCGAGGAGGTCCCCCTTCAGAGCCTCGGGGTCCGCCTGACCCTTCGCGATCATCTCTTGGGCGTCCTCGATCAAGGAGGTCTCCTGCTGGAGGATTGGCATGAGCTCCCCTGCGGCCGTGGAGGCTTTGTCCGCCTCCATTCCCGCCGCGCGCATCGCCAGGATGTCGCGCGCGGCATGTGCGGATCCGTTCTGCTCGAGGAGGAACTTCAGCTCGTGCGTGAGGGGTGCTCGGAAGACGAGCTCGCCGCCGACGCGCACCTCGCCCGTGACGATCCGCGCGTTCGAGGGGAGGATCTGCAAGATGCCGAAGGCCAAAGTCGTCTTGCCGCACCCTGATTCGCCGACGAGCCCGACGGTCTTGCTGCGGTCCGCGGTGAAATCGACGCCGTCGACGGCCTTGACGTCGCCCTTGCGGACTCTGTAATACGTTCGCAGATTCCGGATCTCGAGCAGCGCCACCGATGGCTCACCTCGTGCGCAGCCGGGGATTGATGATCTGCTCGAACGCCCGACCGGTGAGGAAGAACGCGAGCGAGAGGACCGTGATCCCAAGGCCCGGCGGGAGGAGCCACCAGTACGCGCGGAGGAGGTCCGCCTGCTGCACGGTCGACAGCATCTGCCCCCAGCTCGGGGTGTTCGGGTCCCCGAGGCCGATGAAACTGAGGGCCGCCTCGAAGAGGATCGCGCCGCTCACCGCGAACGTCATATAAAGGAACACGAGAGGCATGACGTTCGGCGTCAGGTGTCGGAACATGATCCGGACGCTGCTCGCGCCGGTCACCCGCGCCGATTGGATGTACGGTCGCTCCTTCAGGCTGAGAATCTCGGACCGGATGACCCGCGCCGTGCTCGGCCATGCGAGGAGCGCGATCACGAGGATGATGTTCCAGATGCTCGAACCGAGGACGGCGGCGAGGATGATGAGGAGCGGCAACGTCGGGAGGACGAGGATGACGTCCGTGAAACGCATGAGGACGATGTCCGTCTTCCGGCCCAGGTAACCCGCCACGAGGCCGACGACGAGGCCGATGCCGACGGACAAGAGAGCGGCGGAAAAGCCGACGATCAGGGCGATCCGGGATCCCCAGATGAACTGGCTGAAGATGTCCCGGCCTTGCAGGTCCGTGCCCCAGATGTACTGGTTGCCGGACGGGTACGTCCCGGGCGGCAGCGGCGCGAGATACTTCCCGGTCGATGAGATCGCGTAGACCCAGCCCTTTCCCGTGCCGATCCAGACGTTGGGGATGTTGAGTTGGCTGCCGACCTGCGTCGTCCAGATCGACGGCGACGCGTCTAACGGGCCATCGAAGTCCTTGCGCCAGAGCAGGCCGCCGACCTCCGACAGGCTGTACAGGACTCCTTGGTCGTCCGAAGCATTCGTCGTTCCCTTCGGATCGACGCCCACCCCGAAGATGATCCGTTGGGCGACCGCGAGGACCGGCGGTGCCGTAAACTTGAAGCCTCGTTCTTGCAAGACCTTGTCGACGAAGCGCCACTTCACCGTTCCGGCGCTGAGGGTGCCCACCGCATCCCGAGCGATCGAGTACAGAATTCCGGAGCTGGAGGTCACGTAGATTGTGGTCGAGTCGATGAAGGGAGAGAAGAGTGGCCCGCGATCCTGCTGGGCTGCGGTCTGCATCACGGGAATCGTCCGGATCGCCAAGGTCGGATGGAGTTGGGCGGCCGGGGAGGTCTCCCATGGTGCATAGGCGACGCCCGTGGCTACCTTGCGAGCGAAGAGCCATCCGTCGTCGGAGGCGACATAGACGAGCTCGCCGAAACTGCCATCCGCCAGGATG
>DATGWB010000016.1:0-4436 GCA_035299725.1 Thermoplasmata archaeon | reverse complement strand
CACCCCGCCGGGAGCCTGTTACTTTTAGCACGCGATTGCGCCATTCCAGCCCACCGTAAGGCTCGGGATTCAATCCGGACCTTTCGTTCCGCCCGTGGGTCAGGAATACGCCACGGGCTCTCGAAGTTCGGCCAAGCGGGCCAAGTGGATCGCTCGCGAGACGACCTCGGCCGGGCGGGCAGACGAGACCCAGGACCCGTGGAGGGTTCCCGCGGGTCAACCGAGCCCAGTTGCCCTTTCTGTATCCGGGTCGATACCGGAACAATGTTAAAGACGGACATCCCTTACGATGTGACGGGGGTTCCGTCGAAGGACGTGGGGAGTGGGAGAAAATGAATCGTCATGTCGTACTCGTGTGTCTGGTGTCTGCGATCGCATTGTTCGCGATGAGCGTCGCCGTCTCGCCGTCGGCTCAGGCCGCGCCCGCGACGAAATGGACTTTTCACGCGGGAGACGCCTTTCTCGCATCCGTCAATCCGAGTTTCTCGCCGGTCGTGGCGAGGGCGGAAAACGGTGACACGCTCGCATTGACGGGCACGGGCTCGTACAACCCAGGGGGAGCGGTGACCGGAGGGGGGTTGTTCTGGCACAACGACTCCAGCGGGAATCCGGTCCACAACGGATTCTGGACCGCCGTCGCGGTCGTGAGCTACGACGACTTCGGGAACGCCGTGGTGAACGGCCTACCGAGAAGCTTCCACGGTGGGGTTCTCGTGTTGGCGGTGAGCATCACCCCGACGGACATCTCCGGGGTGGTCCTCAGCGGTACCCTCACGGTGACCTGCGTGCTCGGCGACAACGTCCCGGCGGGCGCAATGGAAGGAATCACGGCCGCCGTCACAGGAGTCATTACGTTTGGCGAGTCGGTGAGCGGGAACACACTGTTCGTGCACTGATGATTCCCTAGTGGACGAAGAGAATCTACCCTCGGCAGGGGTCCGGTCGAGGCGACGTCCCTTCACATCGCGCAGCAACTGAGCTTGTCCACGTCCTCGAAGAACGAGAGGGCGGCGAGCTTGATTGCCTCGCTGTGAGTCGGGAACACGTGGACGGTGTCGATGATGTCCTCCAGAGTCAAGCCGTGCTTCACCGCGAGGACACCCTCCTGGATCATGTCGGGCGCGAGGGAGGCCAGAATGTGCACCCCGAGGATCTTGTGGCTCTTCGCCTCGGCGACAATCTTCACTAGGCCCCGAGTATCCTCCACAATCAGGGGCTTGGGGACCTGCTTCAACATGATCGTGTTGCACGCGCACCGGACTCGGCGGTCCGCGTTCGCCTGAGCGTCGGTAGGACCCACCGACGCGACTGCCGGGTTCGTGAACACGGCGTGAGGCACCGCTCGGTAGTCCATCTTCAGGCCGCGATTGGCGAGAGCGTTCTCCGCAGCGATGTATCCTTCTTTCGCCGCAACGGTCTCGAGCATCGGCTTCCCGATCACGTCGCCCGCCGCAAAGATGTCTGGCGCGGTCGAGCGCATCTCCGAGTCGACTTTCACTCCCTGATCCTCTTTCACCTCGACGCGCGCCGCTTGGAGGTTGAGCCCCGCGGTGTTGGGCGTGCGGCCCGTGGCTAGGAGCAGCTCATCCCCCTCAAAGGTTTGTTTCCGGCCGCCAACTCGAGCGACCACGATCTTCCGGCCGTTTCGCGCGTCGGCGGAAAGGATCTCCGCGCCGGTGTGGATCTCGACTCCATCCTGCTTCAGATACTGCTCCAAGTACTGAGAGATCTCCGGTTCTTCCTCGGGCACGAGCCGCGGGCTGCGCTGCAAGACCTTCACTCGTGTGCCGAGATGCTGGTACATCTGGGCGAACTCCAAGCCAAGGGCTCGGCCGCCGAGGACGATCATGGAATTGGGTCGCTCTTTCAGGGACAAGGCCTCCGCGTTCGTGAGGTAGTCGACTTTATCGATTCCCTGAACCGAAGGGACCGTGGGCGAGGATCCCGTCCCGATTACGAATTTGTCGCCTTCATACCGATCCTTCCCGACCTTGACTTCATGGGGAGAAACGAAGGCGGCATGGCCCCGCACGTATTCCACGTCCTTCAGGGACGCGAGGACATCTGCGTACTTCGACTTGCGGAGGTCGGCAACCAAACGGTCTTTCGAACGGACCACCGCTCGGAAATCCGCAGACAATCCGTCGTCGAGGCGGAGGCCCGGGAACGGATGGTTCGCCACCCGGAAGAACTGGTCCCCCACGGCAAGGAGGCGTTTGCTGGGAACGCAGCCGACGTTCACGCAGGTACCCCCGATCGTGCCGCCGTCGATCATCAACGCCTTCGCTCCGTTTCGATCCGCGCGAATCGCTGCGCTGAAGGCGGCGGCACCGCCGCCAAGGATGATGAGATCGTATCGAGACGGCATGGGCTCACTCCATCGTGACGGGTCGTCGCTCGCCGGATCGCGCCGAGGTCGGGCTCAGCAGATCGCCGAAGGCAGAGATGCCCAAGGCAGTGGCTTCCTTCAGGGAGAGGAAGCGTCCCCCGGCCGCCAGAGTACCCGCATGGGCGCGTCCGTGTTCCTCGTTGCAATAGAAATTAATCGAAGGGCACACACAGTCTGAGGCGTGTCCTTGCATCAAGTCCGATGGCGGGACGAAGACCACGGGGCCGATTGTCGCCGCTCTGAAACTCTCCCTCCCCCGCAGGCGGATGGAGACCCCGCAGTACGAACACGTGCTCCGGATTTCGACCTCTTCCCCGAGCATTGCACCCGCGCCGAGGGCATCGACTGCGCAGTTCGCGTGCGCGGTACCGCGAGACGATACGACCTCGTGGGGCACGAGGTCCGTGGTAAAGGGATAGGCGACTCGGACCCGATCCCCATCCATCACGACGCAGTCGCACGCCTCGAGGGAGGCGAGTGCCTCGCGAACGCCGTCGACCGGTAGGCCCAGCTCACGCGAGAGCGTCTCCACGGTCGGCGCCCGGCCGCTCGCCATCGCTCGGACGGCGAGGCGCTGCACGCTCCGTTCGCGGGGACCGAGGGCTTGCACGGTTTCTCGGCGGGTAGGGAGGATTCTTAATTCGTCTCCTTCCGGTTTCATCACAACACCGATCTCGGGACGTAGACCCGATAGAACGCGCGTCCGCCCTTCTCGTCAAAGATGCCTTCCCAGAGGCCGAGAGTCCCGTTGAGCCATCCGTACCGCTTGTCCCTCGTCGCGAATCGGATGCCCATCATTAGGCGCCAGCGCTGCGGTTCCCTTGGATCGAACCCTCGCATGCCGAACCCCTTCCCGTCGATTTCGATGAGTCCGCCGTCGTCCGTCTCGATGAACCCGCCCGGATTCTCCTTGCAGACGTGGAGCCCGGGGTCAACCGGGTGACCTGCGAGGACTTGGGGAAAGACGCACTCCGCGGAGTAGAACGTCACCCGGATCGTCCCGCGGATCTTCTCACCCTTGACTTTGCCCTCCGCGCTGCCGATCAATTCCCCTTCCCGGCCCTCCGCGGACACGACGGGTGCCATGTCCGGCCGGTGCTGGGCTTCTGCATCGAACAGCCGATCCATGCTTCCTCTTCGTACTTCCTGCCACTCCCGATTTTCTGTCTGAACGCTCATGTGTCGTCCGCCTGTTGGCAACAACTAGAAGTCGCGCCCGTCCCTCATAAGGTTCCAGTGAAGGGGAGTAAAGCGATGAAGCCGCACATGGGGGTGCCGAGGAAGGTCGAGCTCGACCAAGCGTGCGTTATTCGAGAAGGGGATCAGGAATACTGCATCTACCCGATGGGGGACCTCATGGCGGTTTTGGGCAAAAGGTGGTCTCTCTTCATCATCGCCGTCCTCGGGAACGAGCGGCGAATGCGATTCAACGATCTCGTCCGCCAGCTGAAGGGGATCAGTCCCCGAACCTTGACGGACGGCCTCCGCGAGCTTGAGTCCCTGGGTCTTGTTGAACGCACCCTCTTCCCCGAGGTGCCGCCCCGGGTCGAGTATACGATCACCTCCGAGGGCCGCGACCTCCGTCGCACCCTAATCCCGGTCCTCCGATGGGCGATCGACTTCGAGACCCACGGCTACCGGCGGAGCCGCGGCTAACGACGCACTAGCCCAATGTTAGAAACTTTCCACTGGCATATCCCTTGATAGGCTCGCCCGGTTTGCTTGCCAATGTACCGACCTCCCGCCGGGAGCATGGTATTTATTGACACGCGTCTACGTCCAGAAGGTGGTACTGAGGGTCTTCGCCGGGACCTCGAGCCAATCCCGGAGATCCTCGAAGCCGACTTCCTCGTCTCGTGAGCTGGGCTCCCCGCGGAAGACAGGCCCGTCCCGTGTAAGAGCGTCATCGTCGCCGAAGCCGGATTCGCCTCGACACATTTCAGAGGGAAGTCCACCCACCGTCTACCGACAGTGCCGCTCCGGTCATGAAGGGCACCTCGTCACTCGCGAGGAAGAGGATCGCCCTCGCAATCTCTTCCGGTTTTGC
>DATGWB010000015.1:0-4595 GCA_035299725.1 Thermoplasmata archaeon | reverse complement strand
CATCATCCCGCAGGTCAACATCACGTTGAACATCACGTTCATCAACAATTACACGGTCGGCGGCGGGATGGTCCACACCTTCTCGATCGACAACTCCGATCGCACGGCGCAGGAGATTACCACCAGGAGCGTGAACCCGGGGCAGAACGTCAGCATCGAGTTTCACATCAATAGCCTCACGAACATCACCCACAATGGGACTTCCTTCACGCCGGAGTCCTCGGGCCAGGGCATCCGTTGGTATTGCGTCCCGCACCGCGCCGCCGGGATGACGGGCGAGATTCTCCTCGCCGGATTGACGGCCCCGACGCCGGAGAAGGGGATCCTCATCCGAGCCTACTGGATCGGGATCATTGGCATCGCCGCGACGCTGGCTTGGACGATTGTCAGCTACTTCATCATCAAGTCCTCGAGCCGGCACTTCAAGGATCACTCCGAGCACCTGCGGAAGGGGCTACCGTGACCGAGTTGATCCGCAGCGATGCACCTCGAAGGAGTGCCATGGCGGCGCTCGCGCTCGGCGGGTTGATCATCGGCGTCCTGTGGTTCAGCATCCTGACCGTCATCATCGCGTTGCAAGACCTGTCCGGGATCTCGGACAGCCAGACCGACTCGTACATGGCGCTGTTCATGGGGATGGTCTTCCTCCTGCTCGCCTTCGCGATCGACATCTATCGCAAAGAGTTCATGCCGGACGAGCTGATACATAAGATTCGAAGGCCGAAAATCGTTCTGACGAGACCGTTCCGATGAGGAGGCCTCGATGAGCTGGGAGAAAGAGGAAAAGGAAAGAGGCATGACCCGACGGGATTGGGTCCGCGTCGGCATGGCCGCCGGCGCGGTTGGCGCAGTCCTCGGCCTCGGAGGCCTATCGATCGGTCAGATCCTCCCTCCGCCGCTCAAATTCACCGGCGAGATCCGGGAGACGATCCAATACACGAAGTTCCCTCCGACGGATCCGACCGCAGACCTGTGGTGGAATACGAAGGCGGGGTCGGCCGTAAGGGTCTCGGACTTCGACCGCGACTGGAAGGGGGCGACCGGCGTCTGGCGAGGCCTGTATCAGAACAACCAATGGGTCCCCGGCACCGGCCTCCCGTGCCTCATCATCCGGGTCAAGCGGGAGAACCAGTACTTCTCGTACCCGGACGCGGCGCACATGCCCGCCGCCCTCCCGGCCGGATTCAACCTGTTCTTCGACGATCCGAACCTGGACGCCGCGCACGGGGGGACGCGAATCGTCGTGTTGTTCGACCGGTGTGTCCACCTGTGCTGCTACCCCGGTTGGCACGTCGTGAACAACCCGCCGCCATTCCGCGACTACGCGTCGTACACCGGCGGGGCGATCGTGCCGACGTACAACGTCTTCGGCGTCGACCCGGTGTATTGCATCTGCCACGGTTCCCAGTACGAGCCCATGGTGCTCGTCGTGAACACGAACGACAAGAGCGGTGCGCAGTACGTCGGCGCATGGCGGGTCCACGGCCCCGCGCCGCGCGCGCTGCCAGTGATCCCGGTCAAGGCCTCCGGGCTGAACCTGATCGGCGGCATGGCCGACCCCGCCTGGTACGTCTACTGCTGAGGTGAGACGACGTCGACGACGGGGGACATCCGGGAAGATACGGGGCGATCGATCTTCGGCTGGATCAAGTCCCGGTTCCCGACCGTGCCGTACGCGGACCTGACGCGGGTCGTCCTGGAGACGGACCAGCGGCAGTTGCCGCGGAGCCACGCGGAGAAGTACGAACTCAAGACGATCTGGTACTGGTATCCGCTCTATTGCCTCGGCGGCATCGCGTTCGTCGCGTTCGTCATCCTCACAATCACCGGCATCCTGCTCGGGTTCTTCTACGTCCCCGACGGCCGGCTCGAGATCAACCCGACGACGAGCGACCTCTCGAATCAGGCTTGGAACTCGATGCTCGTGATCATGAACGAGATCCCGTTCGGGTTCATCGTCCGCGGGATGCACCACTGGGCGGCGCACATCATGATCGCCGCGGTGTTCCTCCACATGTGCCGCGTCTACTTCACCGGTGCATACAAGAAGCCCCGCGAGTTGAACTGGCTCCTCGGGGTCATCCTCATGCTCATCACGATCATGTTCGGCTATTCCGGGTACCTGCTCCCGGCGAACAACCTGAGCGAGGGCGCGGCGAACATCGGGATCAACATGACGCGCGCGTCGCCGGTGATCGGCGACCAGCTCGCGCGCCTGCTCTTCGGAGACATCAACACCCTCACCGGCGTCTACATCCTCCGGTGGTACTGGATCCACGTGTTCATCCTGCCGCTCCTGGGCACGGGCCTGATGATCCTCCACATGGGGCTCGTCTGGTTGCAAGGGGTCGCGGAGCCCCACTGAGGCGGACCATGGAGATCGAGCACGTCAAGGGCAAAATCATGGAAGGGATGCCGGGATTCCCCCGGCAGTACGGGCCCGTCCGGTCCGACCACCAGCCCGGCATCCCGTTCTTCCCGCAGGAGACGGCCCGCGACTTCGTGCTGATCTTCCTCCTCGTCGCGATCATGTTCTTCCTCTCCGCCGTCGTCACCCCGTTCCTCGGCCCGGCGAGGAGCCCGCAGATCTCCGAGCTGATCGTCCCGGATTGGTACCTCCTGTTCTCCTGGGGCCTCCTGAAGGTCGCCGACATCTTCCCTCAATTCACGATCGGCGCCGGCACGCCGCTCAAGACCCAATTCAGCGCGGCGTTCTGGGGCGACCTCCTGAGCGGCATCCCCGTGATCTTCCTGCTGATCCTGCCGTTCATCGACCGCGGCCGCGAGGCACGCCCTGCGAAGGCGCCCGTGCGGTCCGCGTTCGGGATCGCCTTCCTCATCGCCTGGATCTTCACGGCCTCCCTGTATTCGATCCGGGAAGTCGTGGCCCAACGCTGGCAGACGCCGAACGGATCTCCGTTAATCGACGACATCGCGATGAAGTGGTTCTTCATCATCCCGCCGGTCCTCGTCGGCCTGACGTCGTACATCGGCCTGCGACGGCTCGGATACCAGCCGATGCGAAAGTGGCTGGTGCCCTACGTCGGCGGCCTGACCGCGATCGTGGCCGTGCAAGCCGCGGCAATCCTCTTCGTGCCGGGGTGGCTCGGGCCGCAGGTCCGCCCGTACATCGTTCAGCTCGTGATCTTCCTCGCGATCCTGTTGATCCCGATGGCCGTGGCGAGCTTCGCCGTCCTCCGGCTACCGGAGTCGCGGGCGCGGAAGTGGATCGTCCGCGTGGGAGTCGCCGGCGCGATCGCCTTCGCGATCGCCTACGTCGCCCTGGAGTACACCGGCGCCGCGAATCGCCTCGCGATGTCCTGGGTCCTGTCCGTCCTCGAGCCGAGCATGAACACGCTCCTCCTCATGCCGATCTTCGCCGTCCTGACCGCCTACCTGGGCGTCCGTCGGCCCTACAGCACGTACGAGTACCTGTTGAACGAGTGCTATCAGTGCGGCAAGTGCCACACCGTGTGCCCGGTGACGAAGGTCGAGGACGATGCGCTCGGCGGCCTGAACCTCGTCTACAATACATTCAAGAAACAACACGACGGCGTGCCGCTGTGGACCTGTCTCGCGTGTGACGCATGCAGCGCCGTCTGCCCGCTGGACATCCAGTACAGCGACTACATCCTCGAGGAACGGTCGAAGGTCCACGCACGGATGGCGGCCGACGGGGGTCGCCGGGAATGATGGAGACCGAGTACGGACCGGGCCGCACGATCCCCCACCCGGTCATGTTCCGCGTCCTCGACAGCGAGGCGGACGACCTGACCGTCCCCGAGATCAAGGTCGAGCACAAGTCCGAGTACGCGTACTACCCGGGCTGCGTCGACTACTACGACGTCGAGATGCAATTCTCGCACATGAACTACGGCGACACGAACCACGGGATCATCTTTGATTCGTCGGTCAAGCTCCTCCGCGCCGTCGGCATCCAGCCGATGATTCTGGACCGATCGTTCATGAAGTGCTGTGGCCACGACCAGCTCTGGCAAGGCAAGGTCGACGTCTTCGAGCGGATGCGGGAGTACAACACGAAGATCATCAAGATGCTCGGCGTGAAGACGTTCATCACGTCGTGCGCGGAAGGCTACCGGACCTTCAAGCTCGACTACAAGCTGGACGGCGTCCGGGTCGTGCATATCACCCAGTTCCTGTACGAACGGGGCCTGCGGATCCCGCCCCAGCCGGACACGGCCAAGAAGATCCGCGTCGCGTTCCAGGACCCGTGCCGCTCCGGTCGACAGATGCCGCTCGATCCCGTGTACGAGGAGCCGAGGGAGCTCGTGAAGCGCGTCGACAACGCGGAACTCGTCGAGCTGAAGACGTTCCGCGCGGACGCGCAGTGCTGCGGCGTCGCCCAGATGATGTATTGCAATGACAAGACGAAAGGCCTCACGGCGAAGCGGATGGACGAGGCGACAGACGTCGACGCAGACTACCTCCTGGTCGCATGCCCGAAATGTCTCACGCACTTCGGGTGCCTCCATCACGAGAACAAGTGGAAGCCGGGCGAGGAGCGGTATGGCTTCAAGGTGATGGACATCACGCAGTTCCTCGCAGAGCGTCTCCCCGGCGACTGGCCGACCGGG
>DATGWB010000014.1:0-12739 GCA_035299725.1 Thermoplasmata archaeon | reverse complement strand
TGCGTTTCGTCGCATACACGGCCCAGGCCAGGGCGAGGCCCAGGACCGCGACGCCCATCGAGACGCCCTCGAGCAGGTAGTCCTGCACCGGGATGCCGACGAGCGGGAGACCGGCCGCCGTTGCTCCGGAGAAAATGAGGTTGCCGAATCCGCCCATCGGATAGGCGAGGAGGCCGGAGGCGAGCGTGAATCCCGCGAGGATGATCAATGGCACGGTCATCACGCGTGGCGACTCGTGCGGATGCGCCTGGCCGCGGTACTCGCCGTGGAACGTCATGAACCACAGGCGAAATGTGTAGAACGCGGTCAGGAACGCAGTGCCGACGCCGAGCGCCCAGAGCCAGTAGAACCCGGGATTCGCGGCTCCCGCGTCGAAGGTGACGGACAAGATCTCCCCTTTCGAGAAGAACCCGCTGAAGGGCACGATGCCGGCGAGGGCGAGGCCGCCGAAGAGCATGACCTTCGAGGTGATGGGCAACGATTTCGAGAGACCGCCCATCTCCCGCATGTCGTTCGTGTGGACCGCGTGGATCACGCTCCCGGCGCCGAGGAACAGGAGGGCCTTGAAGAACGCGTGGTTGAACAGATGGTACAGCGCCGCGCTGTATCCGGCGGAGTCCACGGCCTCCCCGCGGGAGACTTCGGTCGCCATCGTGTACGCGCCGGCACCGAGGCCGAGGAACATGTAGGCGAGCTGGGAGATCGTCGAGAACGCGAGGACCCGCTTGATGTCGAAGTTCACGACCGCCATCGTGGCCGCGAAGAGCGTCGTGAAGCCGCCGATCGCGGCGATCACGAGGATGGCGGTGAAGGGCGGCTGGATCGCCGATGACAAGGGGACCAGGAAGATGAACGCCCGAGCGGTCAGGTAGACGCCGGCCTTGACCATCGTCGCCGCGTGGATCAACGCGCTGACCGTCGTCGGGCCTTCCATCGCGTCCGGGAGCCACGCGTGGAGCGGGAACTGCGCGCTCTTGCCGACGGCCCCGCCGAACAGCAAGAGAGGAATCAGGGTGAGGAGCTGCGGCGTGAGGGTGTTCGGGTAGAGGCTCGCCATCTTGCCTTGGATCTCGGCGAAGGACAGCGTGCCGAACACGTTCCAGATGACCAACACGCCGACGAGGAACAGGACGTCCCCGACGCGGGTCACGAGGAACGCCTTCTTCGCTGCCGCGGCGGCCTCCGGCTTCGAGTACCAGAAGCCGATCAGCAGGTACGAGCACAGGCCCATGATCTCCCAGAAGATCAGGAGCTGCAGGAAGTTGTCCGCGCTCACGGTCCCGAGCATTCCCGTCGCGAAGAGGCTGACCTCCGCGTAGTACCGGGCCTTGCCGTCCTCCTCGTGCATGTAGCCGAGCGAGTACACGAAAATCAGGAGGCACAGGAACGACACGAGGACGAGCATCAAAGAGCTCAGGTTGTCGATCAGGAGCGAGATCTTGATCGAGTTCTCCGGGAGGAGGCTCGGAATCCATACATAGCCCTGGATCGTCTGCGGGATGAAGCCGCCTCCGAGGGCGCCTTGCTGAAGGACCTGGATGAAGACGTACAACGAGAGGACGAACGAACCCGCCATCGCGCCGACGGCGACGTGGCCGCCGCCCTCCGGCAGACGCCGGCCGATCACGCCGAGGACGACGAACGCCCCGAGCGGCAACAACAGGATGAGCCAGGCGACCCACTCGTACGCGATCACGACTCACCACTTCAGGAAACGGACCTTGTCCAGCTCAATCGTCCCGTGGGTCTGGTAGATCGACAGGAACACGGCGAGCCCGACCGCCGCTTCCGCCGCGGCGACCGCGATCCCGAGGAGCGCGAACACCTGGCCGCTTGCATCGCCGCTGTACGAGCTGAAGGCGACGAAGTTCAGGATCGAGGCGTTCAGGATGATCTCGATCGACATCAGGACGATGATCCCGTTCCGGCGGGCGAGGACGCCGTACAGGCCGATGCACAGGAGCATCGCGGACAGGAGCAGTTCGTACTGCAGCGGGATTATGGGCCCACCTTCCCGGGCTCGTCCATCTTGGCGAGGTAGACCCCGCCGATCATCGCGGCCCCGAGCAGGATGGCGATGAGGATGATCGTGATCGCGAAGGTATCGAACATCTGGTTCGCGATCCCATTGTTCGACGTCGTGTTGTAGACCGGGACCGACGTCGGGGTGCTTAGCCAGTTCACGTTGCCGAGGAACGAGGCTCCCATCACGAGGAACAAGGCCGTCGCCGCGAGGACGACGAGGAACTCCCGAGCGTTCACGGTCCGCCCTCCGGTCCCGGCTCGTCCATGATCGTCCGCCGGGTGAGCATGATCCCGAAGACGAAGAGCACGGGCACCGCGCCGGCGTACACGATGATCTGGATGAGGAACACGAACTCGCTCTGGAAGAGGAGGTAGATCGCGCCGATCGTCACGAGGGTCATCGCGAGCCAGAACGCCGCGCGGACCATCCGCTTGTTGATGACGACCAGGATCGAGCCGATGACCTCGAAGGCGCTCAAGACGAAGAACGCGATGAGCGTCCAGTCAACGTCGACCGCGTGTCTCCCTCCCGATGACGCGTTCCCGGCCCGACACGCCGCTCACCCCACGGCCCAGAGACCCGACGCAATCGCGGCGGCCGCGATGATGATGGCCCCGAGAGAATAGGGAATCAGTTTCTTCCAACCGATGTTTAGGATCTGGTCGATCCGCACCCGCGGCACGGACCACGAGATCCAGATGAAGACGATCGAGATCAGGTAGATCTTCAGGAGGAACCAGGCTTCCTCCGGGACGATCGGCACGGGGACTCCCCCGACGGACAGGGTCACAAAGACAGGCCCGC
This sequence comes from Thermoplasmata archaeon, assembly GCA_035299725.1. GTDB lineage: Archaea > Thermoplasmatota > Thermoplasmata > RBG-16-68-12 > RBG-16-68-12 > RBG-16-68-12. Next base: position 9,909 of record DATGWB010000014.1, on the reverse strand, counting down.
TCCAGCCGCCGAGATAGAGGATCGCGATGAGAGCCGCGCCGGCGATCATCCGGAGCCACTTGAACCCGAACACGAGGCCGAACCGCATCCCCGAATATTCGGTCGTCCAGCCCTCGACGAGTTCGGCCTCCGCTTCCGGGATGTCGAACGGGATGCGCTCCATCTCCGCCATCATCGAGACGCTGAACACGATGAAGCCGAGGATCTGCGGCGAGAAGACGTACCACGCCGGGAAGGCGAGCGGCCCCAGGGAAAAGAGCGTTCGTTCCTGTTGCTTCACGATCGTCAGGGGATTGAGGGAACCGGTGAAGAACACGAGGGCGATGACCGAGAGGATCATCGGGATCTCGTAGGCCATGAGCATCGCCGCGGCGCGCAGCCCGCCGACGAGGGTGTACTTGTTGTTCGCCGACCAGCCTGCGATCAAGATGCCGAGCGGTGCGAGCGAGAACGCGGCGAAGATGAACAGGATCCCGAGGTCCAGGTTCGCGACGTAGAATCCGCTGCTCCACGGGAGCGCCGCGAAGATCATGAGCGTCGACGAGGCGATCAAGACCGGCGAGATATGGAACATCGCGGAGTCCGCGTTCCGCGGGGTGATGTTCTCTTTTTGAAGGAGTTTGACGCCGTCCGCGATGTTCTGCAAATACCCCGTGCCGCGGTGGGTGGGACGACGGGCCCGGTTGAACGGCCAGAACGGGAGCGACCAGATCGAGATCATGATGCCGTATCGATCCTGAAGACGGCTGTAGAATTTCCGCTCGACCCACATCATCGTCAGGAGGTTGACCAGCGTCGCCCAGATCACGATCACCGTGACCGCGATGAGCCACGTGACGACGACGATGAGCAACTCGGACCCGAGCGGTCCCATCCCGAGCCGCGCCCGAGCGACCGGGTCGAACCACTGGGCCAATCCGGTCAGCGGCGGGATCAACCCAGCGAGCGCGTACAGAATCTGATCGACGACCCAGACGATCGCGAGGACGAGGACCTCGCAGACCGCGAACAGATTCGGGACCAGGGGCGCACTCACTTGTCCATCTCCCCGACGCACACGTCGACAGATCCGAGGATCGCGACCGAGTCGGCGAGCTTGTTGCCGCGCAGCATGATCGGCGTCGCGGCCATCGTGCAGAAGACCGGACTCCGGATCTTCACCCGGTACGGACGATCATCGCCGTCGCCGATTACGTAGAAGAGAGCCTCGCCCCGCGAGTCCTCCGTCTTCGCGTATCCCTCGCCTTCCGCCCGGCGCGGGGCCTTCACGCGGTACGGCCCGGTCTTCGGCATCTTCTCCAACGCCTGGAGGATGATCTGACACGACTCTCGCAACTCGTTGAACCGGCAGACGAACCGGGCGTACGAGTCGCCGGCCCCGCCATCGTGCCACACCTGCGGCTCGAAGTCGATCTCCTCGTACACCTCGTACGGATCGAGGCGGCGCAGGTCGACGTTCACGCCGCACGCGCGCAGATTCGGTCCGGTAACACCCCAGTCGATCGCGTCCGCGGCGGAGATCTTCCCGACCCCTTCGGTGCGCATGTGGAAGACCTTCGACTGCTGGAAGACCCGCTGGTACTCGTTGTCCACCTTCTCGAGGAAGTGCTCGATGCTCCGCCGGCACATCGCCTCGAAGTTCTCCGGCAGGTCGTTGCGGACGCCGCCGACCCGCGGATAGTTCTGGTTCATCCGCGCGCCGGACATCAACTGGATGAGGTCGAGGAACAGCTCACGCTCCCGCAGGGCCCACAGGAGTCCCGTGAGCAGGCCGAGGTCCGGGCCGTAGGCGGCGAGCCACATCAGGTGCGACGCAATCCGTTGGAGTTCGAGCGCCACGACGCGGATCCACTGGCCCCGCACTGGGGTCTCGATCCCCATCATCTTCTCGACCGCGAGGCAGTACGCATGGGACCAGGTGATCGACGAGACGTAGCACAGCCGGTCCGTCAGCACGACGTTCTTCTGGAACTCCCGGACCTCCATGATCTTCTCGTAGCCGCGATGGAGGTAACCGATCTCCGGCTTCGCGTCCGTGACCGTCTCCCCGTCGACCCGGACCTTCATGTTCCACAGGCCGTGGGTCATGGGGTGCTGGGGCCCCATATTAATCCAGAACTCCGGCATTCACTTGCCCCCTCGGAGCTTGCGGCGGGTGATGTACTGCCGGTCGACCTCCTGGGCGAACTCCTTCCGGAGCGGATGGAACTTGAAGTCCTCCGGCAACAGGATGCGCGTGAGGTTCGGATGGCCCGTGTATTCGACGCCCATCAGGTCCCACATCTCCCGTTCGAGGAAGTCGGCGGCGTGCCAGAGGCCCGTCAGGGTGGCGATCTTCGGGTCGTCGTACGGGATCTGCGCGTTCACCTGGACCATGCAGCCGTTGTAGTAGTTCTCGATGTGGTAGATGCTCTCGAAATGGTCCTTCCAATCGACCGCGGTGACGCACGAGAGATGCTCGAAGCCGAGCGTGTCCTTGAGGTACGTGCACACCGGGACGAGCTCGGCTCGGTCGATCACGATCTCGACGAGGCGCTCGCGGACGACCTTCGCGTCTTTCAACTTCGGACCGAAGGCGACCTTCAGCTGCGCGAGGACCTCCTTCTCGGCCCCAGGCACGGATCGACCCGTGATCGACGACGAGGACGCGACGACCGCGCTCATATCTGGATGACCTCCTCCTTCTTGAGCGCGTACTGCGTGGCGACGAACATGATGCCGAGGAACAGGAAGATCGAGAACTTGGCCACCGGCGACGCCGAATTCAGCAGGCCGCCCCACGCGAAGGCCCACAGGAGGAGGAAGATCGCGGCGACGTCGAAGATCACGAAGATGAGTGCGAACATGTAATATTGGAAGTGAAACTGGATCTGGGCCACGCCTTCCGGGACCTCGCCGCACTCGTAGGTGAGGTCCTTCAGCGGCGTCGGGTGGTCGGGCCGGAAAAGGCGGGTCGCGAAGAACGTGCCGAGCGGGAACAGCAGGGCAACGAGAGCAAAAATCACGACGGGCACGTAGCTTTCCAGCACCATGTCCGTCGCTTGGAAAATTGGTCGGGCTATTAAACCTTTGTCGGGGCACACGAGCCTCGGGTTTTCTCCCGATAACACGGGCCCGTGTTACGTCTCGAAGATGCGTGGACTCGCACGCCGAAAATCCTCGATGAACATCGGCACAACGATTTATATCGAGGGATTTCAATGGTCTCGGTCGGATGGCGGCGGAGCGGCGTCTCCCGCCCGGACAGCGGGAGGTTCGCAAGTGGCCGAGGCTAGACCTCGGGATCGTCCCCCGATTCGACCCGAAGGAGTGGGACCTCCGTGTGGACGGCTCGGTCGACAAGCCGATCCGCTTCGCGTACGACGAGTTCCTCCGACTTCCCTCGGCAACAGTGGTTTCTCCCTTCCATTGCGTCACGGGCTGGACCACGTTCGACAACGAATGGGTCGGGGTCACAGTCCGGGAGGTGGCGGAGCGCGCGCAGATCCGCCCAAGCGCCCGCTTCGCGACCTTCCGGTGCGGCGACGGCTATACGACGTCCCACCCGCTCAACGTCCTCTACGATTCCGACGTGCTGCTCACGTACCAATGGGACGGCAAGCCGCTCCCGATCGAACACGGGGGACCCGTCCGGCTCCTCGTGCCGAAGCGCTACGCGTACAAGAGTGCGAAGTGGGTGCGCGCCGTCACGTTCACGGACGAGGAAGAGCTCGGATACTGGGAGATTCGCGGGTACAGCAACACGGCGGATCCGTTGACCGAGGACCGGTACTCCTTCTGATGCTCAATTGATGCGGGCATTTGTGGAAACTAGATAAGCCGAGCCCTCTTGGCAGCGATGACGGCCGTGGCGCAGGTCGCTTCTGAGGAGGACCGCCCGAGCGAGCGGCGGATGACGTTCTTCGAGCATATCGAAGAACTCCGGCAGCGCCTCAAAGTGATCGTCATCGTAGTCGTGGTGCTGTTCGCACTGTTCCTCACGACCGGAATCGGATCCGTGACCGTCTCCGGAACGCAGATTCCGATGCTGATCCCCGCCCTCGGACCGACCAACCCGAACGTCGCGACGCAATTCGTCGTCGCCATGAAGAATTATCTTGTGCCGGAGAGGGTCGGAGGCATCCCACTGAACTTCAGTTTCGCACCGCCTTGGGACGCGTACGTGGTCATGTTCAAGGTCGCCTTCTTCCTCGCCGCCGTGGTCGGCTCGCCGGTCATCGTGTACGAGTTGGGACAATTCATCGGACCTGCACTGAAGCCGACCGAAAAACGACTCATCCTTCGAATCACCGTCCCGGTGGTCTTGCTGTTCCTCTCCGGCGTCACGCTGTGCTTCATCGTCGTCCTGCCGTTCACCTTCAACCTCCTCTATTCGGTGCAGACCGTCCTCGGTGCGAACTTCCTGGTCCTCTATGGTGACGACTTCATCGACTTCGTCCTGCTATTCACCCTCGCGTTCGGCCTTGCGTTCCAGCTTCCCGTGCTCATGTATGGCCTATCGGCCCTTGGGATTGTGCCGTCAAACTTCTGGAAGAAATACTGGCGCTTCGCGGCGATCGGCATCTTCCTGTTCGGCGCGATTATCACGCCAGACGGCAGCGGAATTACGATGTTCCTGGTCGCGCTCCCGATGCTCGGCCTCTACGTCGTCGGGTATGGGGCGGCCGTGCGGGTCGAACACGCCCGGGCACGTGCGAAAACCTGATAACCCGGTCGTCCTTAGCTCAAGGGGAGGCCGAAAGAATGTCTGCGTTTTCCCCGATTGACATCGCGGCCCAGATCGAAGGCATCGAGTGGGTTGTCATCCTGATCATCATCGCGGTGCTGCTGCTCTTCGGACCGTCGAAGCTGCCGGAGCTCGCTCGCGGTGTGGGTCGGGCACTCGGTGAATTCCGACGGGGCCGAATGGAAATCGAGCGGGAGATCAGTACGGAACTGTCGACGATGGACGCACGCGACCTGCGCATGCGCGTTGAGAAAGCTGCGGGCGCGCTCGGCGTGTCCTCAGGCGGTCGAAGCGAGATGCAGCTGAAGCTCGACATCGCGCGTGCGGTCGACAAGGCCCAGGACGAGCAGGTCGTCTCTGCCGCGCAGGCGATGGGCGTCTACAGTTCCGGTTCGGACGTCACCCGCCTGAAGGAACAGATCATCAAAGCGCTCAACGTGTGACCGTTTTCTCCCGGTGCGTGAAGGTCGCACGTTACCTTTATCCCGAGTGAGAGTCTACCCGCGCCCGTCCCCGGAGCAGGGCCCATGGCGAGCCTCGATTATGCGTATCGCCGACTCGTGAACACCCTCGGGCCCGAGCGGGTTGCGCGCTCCGAATTCGAGCGGATGGTCTACAGCCACGACTTCGCATCGCTTCCGAAAATCGCCCTGCTTCAGTGGAAGCTCTACCCGGATTTTGTCGCCTTGCCGCAGACGACGGAGGAGGTCGCGGCCCTCGTCAGGCTGAGCGATGAGAGCCTGCTCCAGATCACCCCGCGAGGCGGCGGGACCGGATGGTACGGCGGCTCGGTCCCCAACCGCGGCGGCGTCCTGATCGACATGCGGAAGATGAACCACGTGGTCGCGTTCGATCCGGACGGCCGGAGGGTCACCGTGGAAGCCGGCGTGACCTGGAAAGACCTCGACGACTTCGTGGAGGCGAAGGGCTTCGCCCTCCCGGTCGTCCCGGTCAACGCGATCGGCAGCACGGTGGGCGGTGCGATCAACTCCGGGAGCAGCGGGTTCGGCGCACCCCGGGGCGGCAGTCTGTGCGACGCGATCGCGTTCTTGAAAGTCGTCCTCCCGGACGGGAGCATCCTGAAGACCGCGTCGGAGGCCGATGCAGACGGCCATCTGGCGAACCTCACCCCGCTGTTCTTCGGGGCGGAAGGAACCCTGGGCGTCATCACGGAGGCAACCCTCCGGGTCGTCCCCAAGCCGGATGCGACGAAGGCCCTTGCGTACGCCTTCCCGTCCCTCGCCGCCGCCGCGCGCTTCTTGACCTCAATCGTCGACAGCGCGCTCGTGCCGTACCATGCGGCCGTCGCGAGTCGGGACCATTTCATCTTCGAGCGGGCCCTCCGGTCCGACAGTCCGGATCCGGCCGACATCGCGATCGTCGCCGTGCAAGGATCCAAGGACGAAGTCGCCGACCAGGAGCGCTCGGTGGACGTCCTCGCGGCGAAGGAGAGCGGCGCGAAGCTCGCCCCCGCGGTCACGGATCCGCTTTGGCGGGAGCGATACGACAACTACAGCGCGCGCCGCCTGAGCCGGGGCCTCGTGACTTCGTACAACCTCGTGCCCGTCGGTCGACTGCCCGAAGCCGTCGAGACCGCCATCGAGATCCGGGACAAGCTCAAACTGAATGGCGCGGTCCAGGCGTTCCTCGTCGACAGCACGACCGCCGCCCTCGTGCCGTACGTGCTGATGGACGACACGCGCCCTTCGGGCGGCACGGCCCTCGGGTTCGTGAAGCGGATGGGCGACGCCGCGTTCAAGATGGATGGCCACTCGATGGGCCTCGGGCTGTTCCTCGTGTTCAACTTGCGGAAGATGCACGGACGCGCGACGTCGTTCATCTCGTCCGTCAAGGTCGTGTTCGACCCGCGGAAGAAGATCAACGGAGGCAAGACGCTCGAGGTCTGGACGAAATATCCGTGGCCCGGCCTCCGCGCGATCCCGCCGCCGGGAATGGCGGTCGGGCTGGAGATCGCCGCGGTCCTTCGGCGGGCAAAGCCGACCCGGGATCGCTTCGTGCGCGCCTACGAACATGGCAAGGAGGAGTGACGTGGGCCTCCTGCGAGACTGGCACTACATCGAGAAGGCCGTACAGATCCCGGCCCTATCGGAAATGATCCGGGAGGCGCTCATCCGTGCGCTCTTCGTCCGGGACGATCGCGTCCTCCCCCGGGACTTGATTGGCGACCTCAATCGCGTGCCCCCTGTTACGGTGAAGGTGAAGGACGACGGCGAGGTCCGCAAGCTCGTGCGGGTGCTGAACGGCCAGGAGAGCACGGTGTCGCTCGGACTTTCCGCGGAAGACTACCACTACTTCCGAACGCAGCTCGGGGTCGGCCGGACCCGCGAGTTCGGAGCCGTCATGAAGCCGCGCATCCTGTTGACCTACGACTGGATCGTGCCGGAGCAGCGCGGCGTGCAGCTCGACTTCACCGGATACGCGGGGATCGAGTTCGGGGAGGACGCCCACCAAGCGATCGCGCAGGTTGGGGCGACGTGGAAGCAGCTCAACGATGGAGCTCCGGCGAAAGGCCACTCGGTGCCGTTCGTGCCGACGGTGCCCCTGGACTTCGCGATCGGCGACGCACTGTACGGCGACGCGCCGTTCGCATCGTATCGGGGAGAGTTTGCCTCCCACGTGAACGCCCTGAGGACGATCTCGCCGTTCGGTCACCGGGCGCGACTCGGATTCGAAGAGGTCGCGAACAACGGGACCGCGTACGACTTGTTGCATGCAACGGTCCCCCTCGCGGCGGAGTTCTTCATCCCCGTTGCGGTGGCGCTGCGCCTCGAGGCGAAGCCGGCGGCGAGGAAGACCCTGACGTATGCGTTCGACGACGGGGCGAAGCTCGCGGTGGCCCTGGACAAGTTGAGCCGCACCACGCAGATGCCTGCCTGGGTGCACATCACGGACGCGGTCGCTGCGAAGATCCTCCGGCCGGCCGTCGCAGCCGAGGCGTTCACGGTGCAGGTCTCCGTCGGCGGGACCGCGAGTGGGCTCGCCGCGAAGGAGAAGGCGATCGACACTGCGATGGCTGGTTTCAAATCGAAGAGTGCGGAGATCCCGAATCCGTTCGAGGTTCCCGCGGAGGCGTACCGGAAGACCGCGGACACCGTGGTCCGATCTCTGTTCGTCGGCGAGGTCCGCGTACCGGCAAAGGCGCTCGGCGATTTCCTTGCGAAGATCCGCGCGCTCGGCGACCAGAGTGCCGCGAAGGCGGGCGTGTATGCGAGCCTGCGAGCGACCGGGACCGTGTCGACCTTCCCGTTCTTCGCGGCTCCCAAGGACCGGTCGAAGGTGTACGACCTCTCGAAAGGCCTGCGCGCGCTCGTGTCCCGGACGCCCGGCGCCGCGTTCACTTCTCGCCTCGCCCACCTCTGGGAAGAGGAACCGAACTTCATGCGACGGATGGCGTTCCTTCGCTCCCTGAAGGTCACCATCGACACGGCGCACGTCGTCCAGCCGCTCGTCTCGCCGTGAGCGTCACATCTGCGGAGCGCCGCACTTCGGGCAAATCGCCTGGCTCGGCTCGAGCGGCGATCGACAGGCGATGCAGACCCCGGTCTTGATGCGGATCGGGAGCATCGAGACGAACACCCCGAGCGGGATGAAGGCGAGCGTCAACCAATACATGCCGGTCACGATTCCTTCGAGGCCGATCGCGACGAGGAAGACGCCCGTGATCTTCATGATCACGATCAGCCGCCCGGCGCGGGGGAGGTTCTTGATCGTCTGGATTTCCTGCTTGTACGTCATCCGGGGCGCCTTGCGCGCCTTCAAGGTCACCGGAGGCGAAGCGCCCTCGGTCATCCGTCCGTCTCCTCATCCGAGGTCTCTTCCTCCGCCGGCTCCTCGGACGATTCCGCGGATTCCTCTTCCGGTTTCTCGTCCGATTTCGCTTCCGCTTTCGGTTCGGGTTTCGGAGGAGGCTTTGGCGCGGGTGCCTCCGTTGTCGGTGGAGTGGCAGCGGGCTTCACGACCGTCACCGGTGCGGCGGGTTTCGGAGCCGGCGCGGCGGTCGTCGGCCTCGCGGTCATCGGAGTCGCGGGAGGCGGCCTCGGGGCGGGAGGCGCCACCGGCGTCGTCGACACGACCCGGCCATCCTTGACCTCGAACCCGTGCTTCGTGACCATCGTGATCGCATCGACCGGGCACACGATCGCACACTTCTCGCAGCCGACGCAGTTCTCCTCGATGATGATGGCCTTCCGCGACGTGTACGAGTACTCCGGAAGGGCGAACTTGCGGTCCACCATGCCGATCGATTCGAACGCACAGTTGTCGAAGCAGTGCGTGCAGCCCATGCAGATTTCCTCGTCGACGATCGCGAGCGTGCCGCGTCCCCGGATGTACTCCTGCGTCCGGACCTTGAATCCCTGTTTGTATCGGTCCTTCGCCAGCTGGAGGTTCATCTGGCGGACCGCGCGGTAGTAACCAGTCAGCGGGTCGGCGGGCGCTTGCGGGACGGGTGCGGCTGCGGGCTTCGCGGCGACCGCCGGAGAGGTGGCCATCCGTCACCCCCTCCGGCCGGGGAGGGGCGGCTCCTTCCGCTTCTGGTCGACGTTGCTCCCGGTCGGCCAGTCGCCGGGGAGACGCTCTGCGAGGAACTGCGTGATGTCCATCACCTTGAAGCCATACCGCTCCTCGCCCGGCTTCCACTTGTTCTCGTGATGGAGGCACCCGAAATGCGTGAGACATTTCGGGCATGCGACCAGGAGGTAGTCCGCGTCGACGTCCGTCGCCTCGTCCATCCGCTTCGCCGTGAGGCCTTTCGTCTTGTCGTTGCAGTACATCATCTGGGCGACGCCGCAACACTGCGCGTCCGCGCGGAACGTCTTCAGCTCGACGAGCTCCGCGTTGTCGACGCGCTTTACGAGCTCCCGCGGCTCCTCGTACACCGGATCGATGGGCATCTGGCGACCGGAGCGGCACGGGTCCTGGAAGGCGACCCGGATCTTCTTCGCGGTGTCCGGCTGCGGCGGGATCCGCAGGCCGCGTTCATACAGGAACTGGGTGATGTGAACGACGCGGACGCCGTCCAGCTTGTAGTCCAGCTTGAACGTCCGGTAGCCCTCGGCGCACGACGTGATGAACGTCTTCACGCCGAGCATCTTGATGATCTTCGTGTTGTACTCCCGCATCCGCTCGAAGACGTCGACCTTGCCTTGCCAGAGCTGGTCGTG
>DATGWB010000013.1:0-10656 GCA_035299725.1 Thermoplasmata archaeon | reverse complement strand
GTACGCGAAGATGACGACCATCAGGTATCCGTTCGTCCCCATCCCGAAGGTCGAGGTGAGGGCCTCGACGAAGCCCCGCATGTACGCGATCATGAAGTCCTTGTACGGCGCGAGGAATGGCAGGATGCTCGCGGCCCCGTCACTGACGACCATCGGCAACGATGCGACAAAGTCAATCTGATGTGCCGCGAAGTTATGGGCATACGCCAAGTTGGCGATGTAAATCGCGAAAATCGGCATGAGCGCTGCGATGACCGCTTTGATCGGGGAACCCGCGCGGCGACCTCCGACATACCCGGCGATCATCGGCCCGGCCGGCTGGATCCACCAGAGCAGGAACGAAAGGATCAGGATGACGCGGGACGAGGACCAGAACGAGAACGGCGGCCCTTCCCGATGGAAGCGACCGGCCTCGTTGTCGACCTCGATACGGTACACGCCCGGCGTGTGCGACCGGGCCCGTGTCTTGGTCTTCCGCCGCCGGCCGGGCGGTTCGTCCTCCTCCTCGTCCCTGGCGCGCCGGGGCCAGAGGAGCCATCGGAGTAGTCCCATTCCCATCCCTAGCAAGGTCAGTCGGACCTTTGTCTGACGTGTTGTCACCGCCCTGAATCGTATTAATAGATTTGGTCGCGGCCGCGAGTTGACAAATGAGCGCGGTGAAGGCGGACGTCCCTCGCAGGGCGGGCGAATCACGTCCTTGGCCGGTATCGATTCGGATCGTCGAAGAAGTCAATCGCACGAAAGCCCGCCTTGAAGGAGGCGGAGTGAGGGACGCCGGCGGGCACAAAGTATTCGTCGCCGCGGCGACACGTCCGGGCGACCTTGTCGATCGTGAGGCGCATCTCACCCTCGACGACGATCCCCCACTGCGCTCCGTGGCTGTGCTCCGGGACCGACGAATCCTCTCGAGCCTGGAACAACGTCGCGGAACCGCTCCGCCCTTGAAGCAACCACAGCGTCACGCCGTGCAACGACGTCTCGGCCTCCGGCAATTTTCGGATGAAGTCCGGGAATCCCGTCATGGGTGGAGGAACGGTCTGGGCGGTTTGAAGGTCGCGGCCGAGCAAAGGATATGACGGGCCACGCCGTTATGATGAGCAGATGGTCCTCTACGCAAGAGACATCGTCGAGACGGAATTCCTCTCGATGCCGCCGAACCGTTCGGTCCTCGACGCCGCGAAGGCGATGGCCGCGCGGCGCCACGGTTTCGTAATCGTCATGTCGCCCGAAGGGACGCCGATCGGAATTGTGACGGAATGGGACGTTCTCGCGAAGGTCGTCGCGGTTGGCCGCGACCCGTCCGAAGTGCGACTCCAGGACGTCATGACGCGGACCTTGGTGTCGGTCGATGCGAACGAGGGCATCGACCAGGTGGCGAAACTCATGGCGCAAGATGGGACCCGACGGATCCTCGTAACGAAGGACGGGAAGATGGTCGGCGTGATCCGCGTGCAGACCATCCTGGCGCGCATGCGCGACTACATCGACTCGATCAGCGCACAGATCGCGCGATCTCAACTGCCCATCTTCTGATTCGTGCGAAGCGGCAGTTCGTGGGTCGAGGGAATAAGTCCCGCCTCCCGGATTTGAACCGGGGGCCTGATGATGGCAGCGGGCACCGCGCACGACCGTGCACGGGAGCACTCTACAGTCACCCGCTCTGACCAGGCTGAGCTAAGGCGGGACGCGCGACGAACTCTTCACCCGATTAAAAAGGTTGTCGCGGGCTCGAGGAGAACTGCCGCGGGCCGGGCTCGAACCGGCGACTTCGAGATCTTCAGTCTCGCACTCTCCCAAACTGAGTTACCGCGGCGCGAAGCGTCCGAACGCCGGACGGGAGAAATAGTTTTTGGGCGTGCCATGCCGGTCGATTCAAATCGGCAAGTCTTTCACGAGTTGGCCGCCAATCCACACCTTGCGGATGTGATCGGGCTCGGCGAGGAGACCGATCCGGTCGAGTGGACTTTTCGCAAGAGCGAGGAGATCCGCGTCGTACCCGGCCTGGAGTTGTCCGCTCTTCGGGGCTTGCGGGCCCAAGGTGAGCGGCCCCGTCGCCGTCGTGGCTTCGATGGCCTGAAGCGGTTTCATCCCGGCCTCGACGAGATGGCCCGCCTCGTGACCGTTGAGCCCCCATCCGGCCGGTCCACCGGCGGACGTGAAGATGTCGGACCCGGTCGCCATCCGCACGCCTTTTCGAATCGCGATCCGCAACGCCTTCAGGTGTTGCTCGTTGATCGCCACCGCCTTGCGGTACGCATACTCGGCGATCCCACCTTCCTTCCCGACTCGAACGAGGCGATCGATGATGAACCGGGTTGGGACCAGGATCGCGTCGCGCTCGAGCATCAGGTCCGCGGCTTCTTCATCGAGAAACGTCCCGTGCTCGATCGTCCGACATCCGGCTCGGAGCGCGGAGAGGATGCCGGGTTTGCCGTGGCAGTGGGCGGCGACCACCCGGTCCGCGCGGGCCGCCTCCGCAACGATCGCCTCGAGCTCCTCGCGCGAAAATTGCGCATGGACCGGATGGTCAAGCTCGCTCGCGACGCCGCCTGACGCGAGGACCTTGATGACCCTCGCTCCGATTCGGAGTTGGATCCGGACGCCTTTCAGACACTCCGGCACGCCGTCGCAGAGATACGAGAAACCGGTCAAGCGCAACACGTCGTGGATGAAATCGAGCGGGAACGCATGCAGGTCTCCGTGGCCTCCCGTCTGGCTCAACGCTCCCCCGGCTCCGTAGATGCGCGGCCCACGGACGGTCCCTTCGGAGACCGCCCGGGCCAGATGAACGCCGAGTCCGGACAACTCCCGGATGCTTGTGAACCCCGCGGAGACCGCGACCTCTGCGTCTTTCGTCGCTCGAGCCGCGAGCACGGCGAGCGGCGTGCGGGCGATCTCTTCGACGTTCAGGGTCCGGATCCCCATGAAATGTCCGTGGACGTCCCACATTCCCGGCATGAGGGCGGGCACCTTCACGACGGTCGCGCCGGCGGCCGAGGGCGCGCCTTCGATCGGACCGGCATACGCGATCGTCGGACCGTCGACGATCAACGCGGCGTTTCGGATTGGGTCTCCGCGCCCCGGGATGAGGACGTCCGCTTCGATTCGCAGCATCGAATTCGCAATCGCAGTTCCGCCCAAGAACGTAGCGGCGATGCGCGACACCGAGAACCTTATGGGTCGGTCCCCGTTCCCGCGGCGATGGCCGGTTTCGCGCCGCCGGAGGTCGGCCGGGCCCTCGACGCGCGGTTCCCGGAGGCCCTCGAGTACACGCGTCGCCTGCTCCGTCAGCCATCCGTGAGCGCGACCGGCGAAGGGATCCGGGAATGCTCGGAGCTCGTCCGGCAGATGATGGCAGACATCGGCTGCAAGACGCGCACCTGGGCGAAAGGCGGTCATCCGCTCGTGATCGGCGAGCTCGACGTGGGCGCGGCCGTCACCCTGATCGTGTACGAGATGTACGACGTTCAGCCGGTCGGGGACCTGAACGCCTGGCAGGCGCCGCCCTTCGCCGCGGAGATCCGCGACGTGCCCGGGGTCGGCCAAGCGATCATCGGCCGCGGCTCGACCAACTCGAAGGGCGCCCTCGCGAACCACCTCTTCACCTGGAAAACGATCCGCGACGTCGACGAGTTGCCCGTGAACCTGAAGATCCTCGCGGAGGGCGAGGAAGAGATCAGCAGCGCGAATTTCATCGCCTACATCCGGACGCACCGGCGGGAGCTGAAGGCGGACGCTGCGATCGCGAACGATTACTCGGAGGACCTACGCGGGGTGCCGACGATCTACCTCGGCGTCAAGGGATGCCTCTACCTCACGATCTGGTCCCGCGGCAATCCGCAGGCCGGCGGTCCGATGGACAGCGAAATCCACAGCTCGAACGCGGTGTGGATCGGCTCCCCCGTCTGGCGGCTCCTGCAGGCGCTCAACACCTTGGTCGACGGGGAACAGCGTCCGGCCATCGATGGAATCTGGGACGACGTCGTCCCGCCGACGACGCGAGATTCCGGCATGGTGAAGACCCTCGCGAAGACGTTCGACCCGTCCGCCTGGCTCCAGGAGGAACGGACGGCGAAGTTCAAGTTCGATCTGCCGAAGGATCAGCTCCTCCTGAAGTACCTGTTCGAGCCGACGGTGAACATCTGCGGCATCTGCTCCGGGTACATCGAACACGGAGGCACAAAGACGGTGCTCCCGCACGAGGCGTACGCGAAGATCGATATCCGTTTGGTCAAGGACATGACCGTTGAAGGAACGCTGCGCAAACTGCGCGCCCACCTGAAGAAGCGCGGATATGACGACCTGCGGATCGAAGTGCACGGTCCCTATGGCCCCGCCAAGACCGACCCGGGTTCGTGGATCGCGAAGGCCGCGGTCGAGGCGGTCGAGGCGAACGGGAAGCAACCGGAGGTCTGGCCTTCGAGCGGGGGCACGATGCCCGCCTTCGCCTTCGACGAATACCTGAAGCTGCCATGGGTGTCGATGGGCCTGGGCCATGGATCCCGGGCCCATGCGCCGAACGAGTACGCGTCAATCGACGGAATGAAGCGGTTCATGGCCGGCGAAGCGACGCTCCTCTACGCCGCCGCGAGGCGGGCGCCGAAACGACCGCGATAGGCGTTCGGAAACCGCCGCGAAAGCACCGTCAAAATCGAGGGCCCAAAATGGTCCCTTTCACATGGAGAAAATCAACTCATTCTCAAGGTCAGATTTTCAGCGCGACACCTATAAATAGCGTCATCCAGGATGGGCCGATGGAATGTCTACGAGGAATACTCCTCAGGTGGCTTCATGCGTATTCTGATCCGCGACATTCGCCGGGACGAGGCGGGAGTCGCCTCGACGGTCGGCACGATCATGGCCCTGCTCGTGTTCCTCACGTTCCTCAGCCTCATCGTGAACCAGTACGTGCCCGTCTGGATGAAGGACTCCGAGGCGTCCCACATGAACGGAGCCCTGGGCCAGTTTGGCGGGATCAAGGGAGCGATCGACCTCCAGATCCTCTCGGCGCAGGCCGCCCAAATCTCAGGAACCCATTACATCCCGGTGACGGCCTCGTCCGCGGTGAGTCTCGGGGTCGATGGGGTGCCGATTTTCGCGGCTTCGACCCTCGGCACGCTCCAATCGTTCCCCGACGGAGGCTCGTTCACCGTCTCGTTTGACTACCTGATCCGAGGCGTCTCGACCCATGTGCAAGAGCAATCGAACGGGTCCATCGAACTGGATGTCGCGAACCGGTACTATGTCCCGCAGAAGATCGCCTACGAGAACGGAGCGGTCATTCGCTACCAATCCGACGGCCAGGTCATCCGGGCCCAGCCGACCTTTAGTGTCGTGAAGACGAACAACACCCTGGACATCTCGTTCGGCCTCGTCAGCCTGTACGGCGCCGGCAGCGTCTCCGGGACGAGCACGGAGGTCGTGAACACGCAGGTGTTCGCCTTCGATCGCCAGGACTACCAGGGATTCCCCGCCAATGGGGTGATCTGGGTCAACCACACCTCGCGGTACGGCCTCTCCTGGTACCGGTTCCTCAACCAAACCCTGGCGAGCGCCCTTGTCCTCGGTGGCACGTTCACGCAGACTCCGCTCGACGTCTCATACACCGCGAAGATCGGCCTGATCGTGATCTACAAAGTCTCCGCGAGCTACATTCCGGCGACCCAGATGTACACGATGCGCCTCGAGATTCACAACTCGGCGCTGCTCGCCCTGAGTTTCTTCCGCCTGCAGCACGCCCAGGTCCAGGTCGGAGTTGGAGATACGAGTTCGAACGTCCAGTTCTAAGGTGAAGCAAGATGCCGAAACAGAAGAAGATCCTCATGCCGCGGGGCGCGATCCAACAGAAGGCCGAGTGGTCCGGTACGCGCGGCTCCTACCTCACGCACATCCCGAATCTCGCGCGCGACACCTTGGAGGAAATCGAGGTCGTCCCGATCCGGGAGCCGTTCACCTACTCGCGCGTCGTCTACGACCACGACCGCTCCGAATACGTGTATGAGGTCTGGGAGCCCCAGCTCAACGCGGATGAGAAGGAGTTCCTCGACATGATCAAGGACTCCCTGAACCGCACCCTCGAATACGAGTGGGACAAGATGGCGGAGAAGGACAAGAAGGAATACCTCCAGGAGGCCGTCGACTCGTTCATTCAATCGCGCGGCCTGCGCCTCGCCCCCGCGTCGAAGGACAAGATCGTCTACTACATCATCCGCGACTTCGTCGGATACGGTCCGGTCGACGTCCTCATGAATGACCTGCGGATCGAAGACGTGTCCTGCGACGGCATCGGCATCCCCCTGTTCATTTTCCACCAGAAGTTCGAATCGCTCAAGACGAACGTCATCTTCGATGACGAAGACGCACTGAACTCATTCGCCGTCATGCTCGGGCAGCGATGCGGCAAGCAAATCTCCGTCGCGAACCCGATCCTCGACGGGACCTCGGTGGAAGGCCATCGTGTCCAAGCGACATACAGCAAGGAGGTCACGACCCGAGGCTCGTCGTTCACGATCCGACGGTACAAGGAGAAGCCCTTCACCCCGGTCGAACTCGTGAAGTTCGGGACCGCGAGCGCGGAGATGGTCGCGTACCTTTGGATCGCCGTGGAGAGCGGCAAGTCGATGATGGTCTGCGGAGGGACCGCGAGCGGCAAGACCGCGACCCTGAACAGCGCCGCCCTCTTCATCCGACCGGGCGCGAAGATCGTGTCCATCGAGGACACCCGCGAGATCAACCTGCCCCATGAGAACTGGATCCCGGGGACGACGCGGTCCGGGGTCGGCGAGCGGGGCCCCGACGGCAAGGCGGGCGGCGAGATCGACATGTACGACCTCGTGCGAGCCGCGCTGCGCCAGCGGCCGAACTACATCGTCGTCGGAGAGGTCCGCGGCAAGGAGACGTACACGATGTTCCAGGCCATGGCGACGGGCCACCCGACGATGTCCACGATGCACGCAGACTCCGTCAAATCGATGGTGAACCGGCTGGAGAACCCGCCGATCAACACCCCGCGGATCCTGTTGACCGCCTTGAACTTCGTCATCATCCAGTCCCACGCCCGGATCGGAGACTCGATCGTGCGACGGATGAAGCAGGTCGTCGAGCTCGTCGGGTTTGAGCCGGAGACGAACGAACTCATCACGAACACGGTCTACGAGTGGGACGCCGCGACGGACACGTTCGTGTACAAGGGGCACTCGTTCCTGTTCGATGAGATCATGGAAATGAAGAACATGACTCACGAGGAGATGGAGGCGGAATTCCAGCGCCGGGTCGACATTATCAACTACATGCTGCAAAAGAACCTGATCGACTTCCGAGAAATCGCGAAGATCGTCGTCCAGTACTACCAGTACCCCGAGGAGACCGCGAAGCGGGTCCGAGAAGAGATGGGCTGGCAGGACCATGCGGTCATGAAGGCCGTCGAGGCAGGGGGCGAGACCGTTGGGTAGCTCGGCATTCGAGAAACTCGAGACGCGAGGCACGCTCACGAAGACGAAGCGGTTCCGCCCGGGCGAGGAGACCGACAAGGGCGCCCACATGGTGAAGCTCCCGAAGGGAGCCAAGCCGGTCAACGTCAGCTTGCCCCCGAAGGCTCAGGTCGCGTGGCGGATGTTCGGGAAGTTCGTCCAGGCCCGGACCGGGAGCGACCCGGAGCTCGAGGACAACCTTCTGAAGGCCCACATCCGGCTCCGGCCCGAAGAGTACCTGGCGGTCGCTTGGATGAACACTACGTTCGCGGCCGTTGGCGCGGTCGTCGCCGCGTTCGTTGCGGCGCTGTTCCTGCTCATCCTGAGCATCCCGATCGTTACGCTCCTCACCATCTTCGCGCTCGTCGCGGCCATTCCGATCTTCTTCTCGTACATGTACGCGTTCGGCCTCCCGGTCGGTTATCACGGCAAGCCCGCGGGCATGGCGAAGAAGCGCGGCCACAAGATCGACAAGCGGATTTCCGGCGCGATGTCGTTCATCTCTGCGATGGCCTCCGCCAACGTCCCCGTCGACGTGATCTTCAAAGAGCTCTCCAAACAGACCATCTACGGAGAGGTCGCCAAGGAGGCGGAGTGGATCACCCGAGACACGGAGCTGCTCGGCCTGGACATCTTGACCGCGATCCGGAAGGCCGCGCAGCGCTCTCCGTCCTCAAAGTTCTCGGACTTCCTCCAAGGCGTCGTGACGACTTCCACGAGCGGCGGCCAGCTCAAACCCTACTTCCTCGTGAAGGCGGAGCAGTTCGAGAAGGAAGACCGCCTCGAGATGCGGAAGAAGATGGAGACGCTCGGGATGCTCGCGGAGTCGTTCGTGACCGTCGTCGTGGCGTTCCCGCTTTTCCTCGTCGTGATCATGGCGATCATGGCCCTGATCAGCAAGACGGGGTCCGGATTCGTCGTCCTCCTCTTGTACGTCGTCGTCGCGCTCATGATCCCGATGAGCCAGTTCGGATTCATCTTCGTCATCTGGAACATGGAACAGGAGGGCTGAGATGACGAATCTCGAGCTTCAGAAGGCCCGACTTCGGCGGACGGAGAAGGGAGACCGCCGCAAGAGCGTCACTGGCATCGGGTCGGCCCTGTTCGCCCTCTTTGCGTTCGTCGCCTTCCTGAACCTAATCGACTCGGTGAACCTCGCCTTCCGAGCCACCCAAGGTCCCACGGAACGGTTCCTGTACTGGCTCGTGGTGGCGACCCTCGGCTTCATCGGGCCATACGGATTTTACGTGGCGAAGCTTCAGCGGGAAGTAAAACAGATCGAACGCCGGCTCCCGGACTTCCTCCGCGATGTCGCGGAGGCCGGGCGCTTCGGCATGACACTGGCCGATGCCATCGTCGTCTCGTCCGGAGGCCGCTACGGTAAGCTCACGCCGGAAATCAAGAAGATGGCGGCCCAGATCACGTGGGGCGTCCCCGCAACGGAGGCGCTGCGCCTCTTTGCGGAGCGCGTGAAAACCCCGATGGTCGGGCGGGTCGTCGCAATCATCGCCAAGTCCTCCGATGCGGGAGGCGACGTCGCCGACGTCCTGACGATGGTCAGCCACGACACGAAGGAGAACCAGCTGACCGAGGATGAGCGCCGGATCACGATGTCGACGTACATCGCGGTGATTTACATTTCCTTCATGGTGTTCCTCGTGACGATCTGGATTCTGGACGTGACGTTCCTGCCGAAGATGCTCGAGGCGAGCGGCGCGCTGGCCACGACCGCCGGCGCCGTCCAGAGCCCGCTGGCCCAAGACCTTCCGGGGGTCGTCAACCAAATCCGAATCGCGTTCTTCATCGCGACGGTCGTGCACGGCCTCGGGGACGGCATCCTCGCGGGCGTCCTGGACACGGGGAAGATCCCGAACGGGCTGCGGCACAGCTTCATCATGCTCGTGATTGCCCTGTTCGCTTTCCTGTTCATCTGAGGTGACCGAATGGCCCAATCCACGCAGCGGAATTACGCGCAGACGGAGGACCAGGACCGGAGGGGCTCCGACCGGGACGAAGCGAAGCGCATGGTCGACGGCATGGACGAGAAGAAGAAGAGCAGCACCGCCGCGACGCTCGATTCGATCAAGAAACGCTACTTCACCCGACTCCTCGGGGACAAGGGCATCAAGGTCAAATCGCCGAAGGTGAGCAGTGTCGAGGAGACGAGCCTCGGCAAGATCACGACGATCCCGAAGATCGTTCAGCGGAACATGAACGAGATTGAGATCCAGCCGATCCTGAAGAACTTCTCGTATGTCCGGATCTTGTACGACACGATGGCGAACGAGTACTTCTACGAGGCGATCGAGCCGAAGCTCATCGAGGAAGAGTCGGAAATCCTCGATGTCCTCAAGGAGATCCTCGTCGAGAACCTCGAGATGCTGGACGACGCGGACCGCGGCCGGAAGGAGAACTACTTGCGGCGCATCGTCGACGGCCTCCTCCGGGAGTTGGGCGTCGAGCTCCATCCGGTGTCGAAGGAACGCGTCCTCTATTACGTCTACAGGGACTTCATCCGGTACGGGCCGATCGACGTCGTCATGACGGACGTTCAGGTCGAAGATGTCTCGTGCGACGGCGTCCGCGTGCCGCTCTACATCTACCATCGCAAGTACGGCTCCATCCCGTCGAACCTCAAGTTCGACAACGCGGAGGAGCTCGACTCGTTCGTGGTGTGGCTCGCGCAGCGGTCCGGGAAGCACATCTCCGTCGCGCAACCGATGCTCGACGCGACGATCCCGGACGGCTCGCGTCTGCAGGCCACCCTCGGCATGCACGTCACGAAGCGAGGATCCTCCTTCACCATCCGGCGATTCCGAGAGAACCCCTTCACCCCGCTCGACCTCGTCCGGTTCAAGACGATGTCGCCCGAGATGATGGCGTACCTGTGGCTCGCGATCGAGAACGGGCAATCGATGCTCATCTGCGGCGGCACCGCCTCCGGGAAGACCACGACGCTGAATGCGATCCTGCTGTTCATCCCGCCCCAGATGAAGATCGTGTCCATCGAAGACACGCGGGAACTGAACCTGCCCCACGAGAACTGGGTCCCGCTGCTCACCCGCGCCGGGTTCGGCGGTCGGGTCGCTTCCACGGGGAAGCCCGCGGGGGAGATCGACATGTTCGACCTGCTCACGGCGGCCCTCCGTCAGCGGCCGCAGTACATGATGATCGGAGAAGTCCGTGG
>DATGWB010000012.1:0-3711 GCA_035299725.1 Thermoplasmata archaeon | reverse complement strand
CCGTCGAGAATCTCATCTACACGTACGGCCACCGGAACATGTTCGGGATCGCCTTTCATCCAATCACCGGGCGTGCTTACATCACCGAGAACGGGCCCGCCTGCAACGACGAGGTGAATCGGCTGAGCGCGGCCGACAACTACGGCTGGGGACCCGCCGCGACGTGTTCCACGCCGCCGGCGCCACCGGCCAATACGAACCAAGATGGCCCCAGTCCCGTCATGCCCATCGATTGGTGGACGCCGACGATCGCTCCGACGAACGCAGCGTTCTACACCGGTACGCTCCTGCCACATTCGCGGAACGACCTGATGTTCGGCGCGTACAACGATGCGCGACTCCGAGACCTCGCCCTCTCCGCGGACGGGACAACCGTGGTCAACGAGAGCATCCTCTTGACGGCGCCGTCCGGGATCCTGGATGTCGAGATGGGACTGGATGGATTCCTCTGGGTCACGACGGCCTCGACCATCTACCGCGTGGTCGCTGCACCGACGATAGCCGCGAGCTTTCATCTGATCGCCTTTGCAAGCCTCCCGATCCTCGCCATGGCGGCCGTCTCGACACTGAATCCGCGATTCCTTCCGACCTCGGAGCCGCGCCGTTCCCGCTCCCTCCAGAAACCTTAGTATGGGCGCGGCCCTTCCGCGAAACGAATGCCGTCGTACCGGATCCCGACCGATGATCGGATCCGGGATTCCCTCGTCCGCGTCTTCAGCACGCGGCCGATGGTCGACAGCCAGCGGAAACTGAAACAGCTCGTCGAGAAGGACCTGAAAGGGGATGAAAAATATCGCGTCGGCGAGCCACGCCTGCGCCTCCTCGCGATCGACTCGGGCCTCTTGGACCTCGAGATCCGCTGTCGCGACACGGAGGAGATGCGGTCGCTCATCAAGTGCCCCGTCTGCGGCGCGCGCCTGAAGAAGGTGCGCAACATGACGGTCTACGGCGGGACCGTGACCCTCGGATACCGCTGCGAGCGCTGCAAGTATTGGACCGGCCTCAAGCGTCGCGTGCCGACCCGGTACATCTTCACGAGGCGGTCGTGATGCGCGTCCGATATGAGGGCGGAATCCTCGTCCAAGAAGCGCTCAAGGAGGTCATCCTGGACCCCGCGAGGAAGACGCCGGGCAGCGTCGTGAGCCACGGGCACATGGACCACCTGACCTCGGGCGGGATCATGACCCCGCAGACCGTCGCGGTCCTCAAGGTCCGCCGGGGCGGGACCGGTCAGCCGCTTCCGTACGGCAAGGAGATCGAGTTGAACGGATTCCGCGTCGTCCTGAAAGATGCCGGGCACGTGTTCGGCAGCGCGATGGTCCGCGTGGACGACCTCCTGTACACGGGGGACTTCAACCCCGAGGGCGGATCGACCTGCGGCCGCGCCCAGCCGGAGTTCGTCCGCGACCTGATCGTCGATGCGACGTATGGCCGGCCCGGGTACAACTTCCCCCCGAAGCACGATGTCGAGTCGGACCTCCTCAACTGGCTCGAGATGGAACTCGCCCAGGGCCCCGTGGCCCTCGGCGGGTATGAGTTCGGCAAGAGTCAGGAGCTGATCGCGCTCGTGAACCGACTCGGCGTGGAGGTCGCGGTCTCGGACAAGATCGCGGACCTCGCGGATCTCTACGGGGCGTATGGAATCAACCTCGAGTACCGGCGGCTCTCGGAGCTTGCGGAGAATGAGCGGAACGATCCGCGCGTCTACGTGTTGCCGCCGGGATGGCTGAGGCCGCCGCTCGAGGACAGCGTCTCGTGGCTCGGCTCGGTCGGTCTCAGGGCGGCGTACGTGAGCGGATGGTGCGCCTTCTTCGATTACACGGGCCGGTATGGCCTCGACGCGCAGTTCCCGTTGAGCGATCACGGGGACTTCGAGGACGTCATGACGTTCATCGAGGCGTGCCGCCCGCGGAAGGTGTACACCGCGTTCAGCGGCGCGAAAGACCTCGCGAAGGCGGTGGAGCGCCGGCTGAAGATCCGCGCCGAGGCACTCGTCACCCGGTGAGCCGATGGAGACGCAGCAGGAAGGCAACGCGGTCGTCGTGAAGCTCTCCGACGGCGACGACCTCTTCCCGAGCCTCGAAGCGGCCGCCCGGAAACACCAGATCGAGAGCGGTTCGGTCCTCTGGGGGATCGGAATGCTCCAAGACTTCGAGATCGGGTACTTCGGGCCGAAGGGATACGAGAAGACCGTGTTCGCCGAGCGTCACGAGCTCCTCGCGCTCCACGGGAGCATCGCGATGCGGGCCGAACCGAAGCTCCATCTCCACACCGCGCTCGGACGACGGGACCACGGCGCGATCGGCGGCCATCTGTTCCGCGCGAAGACCGCGGTGGTCAACGAGATCCAACTCGCGCGGTTCGATTCGATCCGCTTCAACCGTCGGTTCAACGAGAAGACCGGGATGCGCGAACTCGTCCTCGATTGAGACGACCGCGGCCTACTGCCACGCCGCGCGATCGAGCTCCCGTTCTTGTTTCGTCTTCTTCCGGAACTGCTTGTAGTGATCTTTGCACAGGTGGACGCGCCGCGGTTCCCCGATCAGCTTGAGCTCCGGGAGGGCCTCTTTCACCTTCTTCGTCGAGAGGGACCGCTTCGCCTCCTTCCCGCAACCCTGGACCCCGCAGACCTCGTCCGTGGGCATGGGAGCGGCGATGCCAGGGCGGATATTTGTACGTGCGCGGTCCTCGTGCTACGTCGGCTTGCGGCGCAGCATGCGCGCCGCCGCCACCGAGACGATCGCAAGAGCCGCGATCACGGCCGCCTCCGACCCCGAATCGAACGCAGGAGCCGGCGCCGCGGGCGGGAGGCTGACGATGTCGATCGAGACCGCCGCGAGGGAGGGCAGGTAGACGGCCACGACGGTACCCGGGAGCGGGAGGAGCGTGTACGATGCGTTCCGCGACACCGAATCGAACGTGTAGAACAGGGTGAGCGTGTCGTCGGATCGATTCAGCGGCGCTCCGTTTGCGCTGACACTGATTTGGGCGGACCCGTCGATCGGCATCGTGCGCGGATCGAACGCGAACAGGACGATCGCGCCGCCGGGACGCAATGAGTCGACCTGCATCATTGCGGCGCGCGGTCGGACCGCGAGGGGCCACGCCGCGACATCGATCCGGTATCGGGCCGGGTTCTGCATCCAGTGGCCGTCGCTCGTCGCGACGAGGTCCAACTCGGCGACGACCTGGCCTGCGCTGATCGCGTCGAGGACAGCCCTCCATTCCGCCTTGTTCGTGGATGCGGGCGGCACCGATTTGAACACGAGCAGGTCGGGACTCGCCATCGCCGCGAGGACCCGGGTTCCTGTCACGTTGAAGGAGCCGGCCCCGAGGAACAACCGCGCCTCCTCCCCGTCGATCGTGAACGACACGGTCGACGCCCGCACCAGCCCGGGTGCCGAGAGCACGGAGATGTTCGTCGCCGAAGGCGGGAGCACGATCGTGACGAGGCGCGCCATCTCGGACCGGATCTCGATGAGCCCGGTCGGGTCATCGTGCGCCGTCAGCGTGACAAGGTAGCCCTCTGCCGCAAAGATCGGGCCGTGAGCTGCGGCGGACCGTGCCGGAGGAAAGCCATCGATCGCAATCGAATCGAGGTAGGACACCTGCGTATCGCCCGCGACGCCGCCGGAAACCGTCGTGACGTTTCCGGAGGTCGCGTTGTAGGCGAACCGCATGTAGGTCCCCAGCACGAGCCCTCGGTCGTAC
>DATGWB010000011.1:0-6319 GCA_035299725.1 Thermoplasmata archaeon | reverse complement strand
CTGACTTCCGGGCTCGACGGGAACCGGGACGGCAAGCGACTGTAGAGCGACGGGTCTCCCGTCTGCGGCTGGACCTTCTTCAACGCGGCTTCGAAGTGGCGCTTTTCGATCGTGACTTTCTTCAGCGTCGCCTCGTCCAGGTCCGGATACTTCGTCGCGGTCTCGCGGATCGCAAGCATCGCGGCCTCGTTGCACACCGCAGCGAGCTCCGCCCCGGTGTACCTGTCGGTCCGCCGCGCGATGTCATCGAGGTCGACGTCTTTTCCGAGCGGCTTCCGGCGCGCGTGGATCCTGAGGATCGCCTTGCGCGTCGCGAGGTCCGGCGGCGCGATGTAGATGTGTCGGTCAAACCGCCCGGGTCGGAGCAGCGCCGGGTCGACGAGGTCCATCCGGTTCGTCGCCGCGATGACCGTGACGTTGTGCAGTTCCTCGAGCCCGTCCATCTCCGTGAGGATCTGAGAGATCACGCGCTCCGTGACCTGTGAATCCTCCATGCCGCCGCGGACCGGCGTGATCGCGTCGACTTCGTCGAAGAAGATGATGCACGGAGCCGCGGTCTTCGCCTTCCGGAAGGTCTCCCGGACCATCCGTTCCGACTCGCCGACCCACTTGCTCATGAATTCCGGGCCGCGGACGGAGATGAAGTTCGCCTCGGACTCCGTGGCGACGGCCTTCGCGAGCAACGTCTTCCCGGTGCCCGGTGGCCCGAAGATGATGATGCCCCGCGGGGGACGCGCATCGAAGTGGGCGAACACCTTGTTCATGCGGAGCGGCCATTCGATCGATTCGCGCAGTTCCTGCTTCGCCTCGTCGAGACCGCCGATGTCCTCCCATCGGACGTTGGGATTTTCGATCAGGACCTCCCGCAGCGTGGACGGCTCCATCTCCCGGTACGCCTGCAAGAAGTCGTCCCGGGTGACCGTGAGCCGGTTCAGGATTTCGGGCGGGATCACATCGGCCTGGAGGTCGATGTCGGGCAGGATGCGCCGCAAGGATCGCATGGCGGCCTCCTTCGAGAGGGCCGCGACATCGGCGCCGACATATCCGTGGGTGAGGCCCGCGAGCTCCTTCAGATCGACGTCTTTCGACAAGGGCATGCCGCGCGTGTGAATCTGGAGGATCTCGAGGCGGCCGTCGCGATCCGGCACGCCGATCTCGATCTCTCGGTCGAACCGGCCGGGTCGACGCAGCGCCGGATCGAGCGCGTTCGGGCGATTCGTGGCCCCGATCACGACGACCTTGCCGCGCGCCTGAAGGCCATCCATCAGGGCGAGCAGCTGCGCGACGACGCGCCGCTCGACTTCCCCCATGACCTCGTCTCGCTTCGGCGCGATCGAATCCAATTCGTCGATGAAGATGATGCTCGGCGCGTTTTCCTCGGCCTGTTTGAAAATGTCCCGCAGGTTCTCCTCGCTCTGTCCGTAGAACTTGGACATGATCTCCGGCCCCGAGATCGAATGGAAGTTCGCGTTCGTCTCCGATGCGACGGCTTTGGCGAGGAGCGTCTTGCCCGTCCCCGGAGGACCGTGCAACAAGACCCCTTTCGGCGCTTCGACGCCGAGCCGCTCGAACAGCTCTGGGTGCCGTAGAGGGAGCTCGATCATCTCGCGGACTTTGCGGACCTCGCTCCCGAGGCCGCCGATGTCCTCGTAATCGACCTTCGGGACTTTCGCCTCTTCCTCTTTTATCGGCTTCTCGGCGATCTTGACTTCCGTCTCGGCTTCGACGAGGACGGCATCCGCGCCGGGCGAGAACGATGTGACGACGAAGTCGAACTTGCGGCCCATGACGCTCACGCTGACCACGTCGCCGCGGGTGATCGCGCGGCCTTGCAAGACCTGGGCCATGTACTGCTCGCCGCCCATGATTCGGATTGGTTCGGTCGGGGCGAGCGACACTTTCTCCGCGGGCCGGGCGACGGCCTTGCGCAGGCCGACCTTGTCGTCGATTCCGACGCCAGCGTTGCGACGCTGCATGCCGTCCATCCGGATCACGCCGCGGTTCGCGTCTTCGGGGTATCCGCGGCGAACCCCGGCGGCGGTGGACTTCGCGCCCTCGATGAGGACGATGTCCCCTTCCTTCAACTCGAGGATCTTCATGACCTCGGGGTCGATGCGGACGATCCCGCGGCCCGCGTCCGCGGGTTTCGCCTCGGCGACCCGGAGGAATTTCTCACGGCCGGCGGCCATCTTCAGCGTGCCTCCTTCCGCGCGGCCGCGCGAGCGGCCTTCGCGTTATTTCGCAAGGAATCGGCGTTACTTGAACTCATGTGGAAACCTCGAAGCGAAGAGAGAAAGGGAATAGGTCAAGGGCCGAGTCACTCGACCGGCACCTTGACGGGTTTCGGCTCCGAGGTCGGCTCCTTCTTCGGGACCCGGACCTCGAGGACGCCGTCCTTCAGTGTCGCGGCGGCGAGGTCGGCCTTGACCTCCTCTGGGAAGCCCAGCACACGCTGGAGGGCCTGGTAGGTCCGCTCGCGGTACTGGTAGTTCTTCTCCTCCCCTTCCCGGGAGCGTTTCGTCTCCGCGCGGATCTCGATCCCGTCGTTCGTGACGGTCAGGTCGACGTCCTCCTTCGCGACGCCGGGGAGTTCCGCCCGGACCACGAATTCGGAACCCTTGTCGACCAGATCGACGAGGGGCTCGCGCACGCGCAGCCCGGAGTCGCTCCAGCGTCCGAGGGGACCTCCCCAGAAGCGCTCCTCGAAGCTCCGGCGGAAGGTATCGAACCACCGGTCTACGTCGTCCAACCACGCGAAGGGCGGTACGGTCGTCCTCGCCAGGCTCGTCTGTTCGTCCTTTGGCTGCATCTCCTTGCTCTTTCGCTCCATGGTGCGTCACCTCCAGGGGGTTTTTCGCAGTCAATAATGTGTATGCGGTTCTATATAAATACTACGATTCGAAGTGCAAATTCCTGGCGGGTATCACGGCCGGAATGGACCGACGGCGCCCCGGGGGCCTACGTGTCCCGTTTCACCGTAATCGGGATCGCGCCGCTGTTGAACTCGACCCACGCGATTTCGATCGGGTCGACGACTCCGCTCGGCACGTCGATGAGGATCGGCGAACCCATGCTGATTTGGAGCGCCCGCGCTCCGATAATGCGAGCTTTCTCAAATCGCGTGTAACGCATCGGGTGTCCCTCGCACCGGGCCGCGGGCGAAGGGGTCGACTATCGATCGGGCGGGACGGCCGTAGGGGGCCCGAATCGGGTACCCATACTTCAACCTTGCTCAGCATCCGCTCGGAGAACAATTCGATCGAGGGCGGGGAGGAATCGAATTCCTGCATCGCCAACGGCGGACCCGAGACGGATGCGTGCCCACCCGAATTCGTTCGTTCTTTCCCTAGATAATCGAGGCTGAGAATCCCGGGACATCCCTTAAGACCCCCCAACTCCACGATGAATAGACTTCGCCGCGCACGGCGCGCGCCAGCTTGAGGTTCGTCGCGATGGACCAGCAGACATTCCGGCAGGCAATTCTGCTCCTCTCCGGCGAGCACAGCGTCTCAATCCTCCGAGCGCTCCGCGACGGGAACTGGCATCTGTCGAGCGAGGTCGCGCGGTCCATCGACATTCACATCACGACGGCATCGAAGTTCTTGCAGCGCTTCTCGGAACTCGGGCTCGTCGGCCGCCGCCCGCACGACGCCCGCACGTTCGAGTATCGCCTGCGGTCCCCCCATCTGAGGTTCGAGGTCGATCTCGACGACGAGGCCGGTCCCTTGCGCGAGGTGATCGACTTCTACGTCGCATACTTCCACTCGCTCTTCGAACGCATCCGGTTCGTCGGCACGCCGGCGATCGAGATTGAGATGGAGCATCGTCTCACGACGGACCACCAGGAGCTCCGGAGGGCTGTCTTCGAACAGATGGTCGATGGGAGCGAGGCGGGGCTGGACCGCCTCCGGGAACTCGTCGCGGCCGTCCACCGGGACCTCTGGAACGTCTGCGCGCAGGGACTGGGATCGAATGCCGCGAAAGGCGTCTTCCAAGCGGCCCTCCGAGACGCGATCGGCGCGCACCCGGACCTCGCATTCCGCGCCGGCCTGACCCGTCCATTGGAGGGATGATCCCATGGCGCGGCTCGGGACGGGCATCCCCGGATTCGACGCGATGGTCGGCGGCGGCCTGCCCGTCGGCTCGAGTGTCGTCTTGCAAGGGCCGCCAGGCCAGGAGAAACTCCGGTTCGCGCTCACGTTCTTGGCCGAAGGGCTCAAGTCCGGCGGGAGCGGGTTGGTCGTCACCTCATCCCAGTCGCCCGACGCGGTCCTCGCCGAGCTGCGGGACCTCGGGGTGGATCTGGATTCGGTCACGAACGAGAGTCGGCTCCGGGTAGTCGACTGGTACTCCTGGAGTGAAGAGACGGTCCACGACATCGAGGAGCGGGGAATCGTCATCCGTTCCTCGATCGATCTGACGAACCTCGGGGTGGCGCTGAGCCGAGCGATCGCCGCGTTGGCGAGAGGCCCACCACCGCGCGCCGTGATCGAACTTCTCTCACCCGCGACCGGTTCGTACGAAGTCACCCAGGTCTTCGCATTCGCGCAGAGCGCGAAGAGGAAGTTCGATCGTCATGAGTTCACGAGCCTCGTCCTGGTCGAGAAAGAGATGCACTCAAACTCGCAGCTCACGACGCTGCACCAACCCTTTGACGGCGTCATCGAGCTCGAGCGGATCCGGAGCGGCGACCGGATTGTGCGCAAGATCGGCGTGCTTCATCTCAAAGACACGGCCCCGGACCCGACGTTCCGCATCCTCGAGATGACCGAGTCCGGCATGCGAGTCGGCCAGGACGTTCCGAAGACTCCCGCGGCAATGTCGTCGGCCCGTGGGGGCGTCCTCGAATCGCAAGACGAACGGGCTCAGCGACTCCGCCTCATCCTGCAGATTGCGACCGAGCGGCTCAAGCTCAATCCTGGAGATGCGGACGCCCTCTTCGCGATGGCCGCTGCGCAGGCGACCCTCGACGACGCGAAGGGCGGCCTGCAGACCCTCGATCGGCTCGCGGACCTCGATTCGAGGTATCCCGGTCTCTGGGTGCTCAAGACGAAACTCCACGCGAAGCTCGGCCAGGGAGAGCTCGCCCGGGAAAGTCGCCTTCGCGCTCAGCAGACCGAACCGGAGGCGGCGAAGACCATCGATGCGACCGTGCCGTGTCCGATGTGCGAAGCTCCCGTCGCGATCGATGCGACGACGTGCGGGAATTGCGGGGTGAAGTTCGCCCCGAGCCGGACGTTGGAGGAGGAACTCGACGACCTCGGGAAGGCCGCGATTCAAGAGATGGTCGAAGAGGATCTGGGCGGCCCGCAGGAACCCGAGAAACCCGTCGAGAAGCCGGCCGCTCGTCCGTCGAAACCAAAGGCGGAGCGCGCGGTCCCACCGCCCGCGAAGCCGACGGAGAAGCCACCGTCAAAGAAAGGATTGACGAACGGCCTCGTGCTCGAGCGGCGCGGCGGACTCAAGGCCGGTCGGACGAATGGATTGGGGGGCCGTACGAACGGGCTTGGAGGTCGGACGAACGGCCTCCGCGGGCGCACAAACGGACTCGGCCGGACGAACGGTCTTGGCCGAACCAATGGGCTGACCAACGGCGTGGGTCGCACGAACGGACTCACGAACGGCCTCGGGCGGACGAACGGCCTCACGAACGGATTGGGGAGGACGAATGGGCTTACGAACGGCTTGGGCCGAACCAATGGAATCACGAATGGGTTGGGGAGGACGAATGGACTCACGAACGGACTCGGCGGGCTTCGTGGAAGAGGCTTCCGGTCTGGTGGAAGCCGCGGCAGCCTTAGGAGCGCGGGATGGAAACTCTACCTAATCCCGCTCGTCGTCGTTTCCTTGTTGCTCTTACCACTCTTCAACGTCCCCGGGTACGGAGGTCCCACATACCCGATTCAGATCGACGGGCGCTTCGCGGACTGGGACACCGTTTCGAAACTCTCCCCGACAGGACACGCCACTCTGAATCCAGACATCGACATCGTGCGAGTGGCTGTGGTGGACAACCGTGACTACCTTTCCTTCTACCTCGAGGTCCGAGGCAACGTCCAAGCGGGCGGACCGGCACCGTCTCGCGTCACCAACGCATACTATGCCTTCGTCGACATCGACCGGTCGCGATCGACCGGCTATGGCGTACAAGGGCTCGGTGCGGACCGGATGATCGCGATTTTGACGTGGGGCGGCCAAGTCGTGAGTGCAAGCGTCAAGTCGTACAACGACAGCCGTGGCCCCACGGACTGGAATGCGTGGCAACAACTTAGGCCTGCATTCGCTGCCGGCTCGGGGAATCAGCTCGAGTTCGAGGTCC
>DATGWB010000010.1:0-11355 GCA_035299725.1 Thermoplasmata archaeon | reverse complement strand
GCGTTGGAATCGCGCAAGATCATGTCCTTCCACGGTTGCAGCATGGCGCGGAACGGTTTGCCGGCGACAAGTTCGATTTCGACAATCCGGTCGTCGGCGAGACGCATGTCCTTCCGCGCCTCACGGACCAGGTTCGCGATTTCCTTGGCGTAGCCTTCCGCGATGAGCTCTTTCGACATCCGCGTATCGAGATAGACGACCCCGCCCTCGAACGGCTCTTCGACGACGTACTCCGGGATCGACTCCACGAACGACACCATCGACGGATCGATCCGGACTTTCTGGCCTTCGATTCCGACGGAGTACTCGCCGCGGTCGAGGCCCGCCTTGATCTTCCAAGCATCCTGCGAGCGCAGTAGGATCTCGATCTTCCGGGCCCAGAGTTTGTACGCGGCGCTGACCGAGGCCATGTGGACCTGGACATCGATCTTCATGCCGCGCCACATGTCGTCCGGCGCGACGAGGTCGAGCTCCTTCGCCCCGATCTGCCCGACGATGACCTTGCGGAAGGCGCTCACGGCGTCGTACCCGATCTGTTCCGCGGTCTTGACTGCAATGCGTGAGATCGGCCAATAGCGTTCGATCCCCGCGCGATGCTTCGCCTGGAAGGCCGCCTCGAGCGTGAGCCGCAGGAATTCAACGTACGCGTTCACCTGTTCATCCGAGATCTGGAGGGTGCCCGCCTCCTTCGACGCGATGATCGTCTGGCGGATCTGGCGGGAGATCTCCTCGGTCGGGCCTACGGTGGCGTCCGAGATCTGACGGAGGACGACCATGCCCTGTCCGTAGCCTTCGCGCTCGATCGAGGTCCGAGCCCACGTCAAGAAGTCCGTCTGCCCCTCTCCCGCGAGCAGGCCCCGCTTCACGAGCATCGGGATCTTGCTGACCGGGCTGTCTTCGAGCGGGCCGAGGGACACGCCTTCGACGTCCGTCGCGAAGAGGATCTTCCGGACGGCCTCGCGGATGCCGGGCAGCTCGGCAGGGTCGCCGCTCCACCCCTCGAGCCGCGGGCCGTACGCGTCGTGGATGTCCTTGAGGACCTGCATGACGTAGAGCGGCAGGATCGCGGGTTCCTTCCCGCGCAAGGTGACGGCCAGGAACGCCTGGGGACCGCGGGCCCCGAGAACCGTGGTGCCGCCGAACGAGGCCGTCTGGATGCTCTTCCCGCCATTCGGGAAGGCCCTGTTCACGAAGTCCTTGACCTTCGCCTCGAGGTTCGCCGCGCGGGACGCCTCCTCTGGAGGCACGTACGTCCGGGTCTCATGGCACACCAAGGCGCCCGTCGAATGGAATAGCAGGCCGTCGTCGATCAGATAACCGGTCTCCGGTTCGACGCGGACGACCGCCGTGTCGGTCGTCTGATGCTTGCCGTCGTCGAGGGGCCTCGTGTAGTGCACCTCGAAATCGAAGTCCATCGTCCCGGCCTCCTTCGGCTTCAGGCCGAACTCGAGGGAGACTTTCTGGTTCGGCTCGATCTTCTCGACCATCTGGAGTCCCACGACCTCGACGGGTCCGGTGACGATCGGCGTGACGTGCTCGGCTGGCCAGTTGCCCTTGTTGGTGATGTTCAGCACGAATCGGTTCCAGCGGTTCGCCTGGAGCCCTGCGCTGATCGTCTCGAGGAACAGTCGCGGGTAGCGGTCCTTCAGCAATCCCTCGACCTTTGCCTTCGCCGTCACCTCGGCCCGCTCGATGAGGGACTCGGCCCCTTTCAGGTCCTCGAGGCGCATCGCTTCTTCTGCCTTCTGGAGCAGCGCCTCGACGTCGGAGAGGTCCGCGTGGACCGAGTTCGCCGCCGCCACCATGTTCCGGATCCGTTCCATGTCGGCCCGCGCCTTGTCGAGGACCGTCCGCCGGCGCTGGCGGGAAAGGGATTCTTTCGCCCGCCGCAGGTACTCGTCCATCTGCCGCGGGTTCTTCTTCTGGATCGCGCCCTCGATCTTTGTGAGGTACGACTCCGCCTCCCGGACGTCGAGGTTCTGGCTCTTCGCGATCGAGATGTCGTTGATCAGGGATGCGAGCTCGACTTCGACCTTCTTCGCGGCGATCTCGCCCTTCTGCCGTTCGAGGGATTCGTGGAGGCCTTGCTGGATCTCCCGGACCCGCTCGTACTTGCCTTCGCTGTACGCTTCCTCCGCTTCCCTCAGGAGGAGCTCCGCCTGGCTCGTGTCCGCGCCGATCGACTTCAGCTCGCTGACCGTGTCGCGGGCCGCGGTCAGGATCTCGCCCATCCGGTCCCGCAGCTGGGTCTTGACCAGATCCGCTTGCGACCTCGCCTGTTCGATGAACTGCCATGCGAGCTGGATGTCCGTCTCTAGGGTCGACTGCGCCTTCGCGAGGAGTTCGTTTGCCTCGGTCGCCTGGACCGTGCCGAGCGCGTCGATCGCCATGGCCGTCAAGGTCACCGGGCTCTCCGCAAGCGCGCCCACGACGGCGTTCGGGTCCTTCGCGACGAAGACGAGCTTCTGGATCATTTCGTCGATGCCTTCGAGCTGGTGCAGGAGGCCTGTCCACCTCTCGAGGACGGTGCCGTATCGGTCCTCGACCTCTTTCAGGACCTGGAGCATGTAGAGCGGGAGTAGCTTCGGTTCCTGGCCGACGACCACGGTGGCGAGGAACGTGTGCGGTGAGCGTTCGATCAGGATCTTCGAGTCCCCGAAGTCGAGTCGTTTCATGCCGACGCGGGTGCGCGTCTTGAACGAATCCTTCACGAAGTCTTGAACGACCGTGAGCATGCCGGAGAAGATGTCCTCGTCGATCTCCTCGCGGAACTTGCGGCTGTAGTGCGCGATGAGCCGGCCGTCGGAATGGATCAGGAAGACGTCCTCGACGAGGTACGTCGACTCCGGTTCGACCTTGATCTCTTTCGTGTCGCGGACCTCGTAGCGGTTCTCGTCGAAGAGCCTCTTGTACGTGATCCCGACCGCGACGGGGAGCGAGCCCGTGCCCTTCGGCCGCACGCCGACCCGAACCGGGACGACCTCGCCCACGCCGATCTCGGCGATCGGGGCGATGCCCTTCGCCTCGAGGTCGCCGGAGAACTCGATCTGGACGTTCCGCGCCGGGAGTTTCCCGCGGTTCTCGACCTCGAGGACGTACTGGTTCCACTCCCCGGCCTGCAGCCCGGCCGACGGCAGGCGCAGTGCCAGGTTCGGGTACTTGTTCTTGATGAAGTTCTGGATCTGGATGCCGACGGACACCTCGGCCTGTTTGATCAGGGTGTCCGCCATCGCGATGTCGCCCGCGCGGAGCGCCGCTTCCGCCTGTTCGAGCGAACCCTCCGCGTCGCCTAGCTCCGCCCCGAGACGTTTCGCGTTCGCCATCATCGTCGAGACGGCGTGGACCCGGGTCTCGTACTTCTCGAGGAAGTGGGACTTGCGAGATTCCTCGAGGGATGCGCGCGCCTCGGTCAACCCGCGTTCGAATCCATCGACGTTGCCATCCTCGATCGCTTGGCGGGCACCCTGGAGGTGCGTCCTCGCGGTCTCCGCCGGGACCCCAAGGCGCTCCGATTGTGTGACGAGCTCGTCGAGGCTCTGGATTTCGTTCATCGATCGTTTGACGATCTGATGGCGTTTCGCATCGAGCAGACGTTCGTGCAGGTCGCCCTTGAGTCGGTACACCTCTTCCATGTCGTCCGCTGTGGCCGCGTCCTCGGCGTGCGCGCGGTACTCGAGGAGCTCCTCCTCATGGAGGCCGAGGGACACGCCCTCCTCGATCATCGGCGAGAACGAGCTGATGACCGAGTCGAGGTGGGTCTTCCGCGCGAGGTCGACTTCCTCGGAGATCCGCTTCGTGTATCCGCCGACCTCGTGGAGTTCGCCCGCGTCGATCATCGCCTCCGCGCGTGCGAGGATTTCCGAGGCCATCCGGACGTCCGCGCCGAGCTTCGCATGGGCCTCGACCTTCGCCCGGAGCTCGGACAGGTTGTCCCGCGCGACCCGGGTCTCCCTGTCCCGCCGGGTCTCGTCGAGGATGTCCTCGATGACCTTCTTGTACTCGATCGCCTCGACGAACCGACCATCGTTGATCGCCTCGCGAGCGTTGAGCAACACGACCTC
Organism: Thermoplasmata archaeon; assembly: GCA_035299725.1. Classification (GTDB taxonomy): domain Archaea; phylum Thermoplasmatota; class Thermoplasmata; order RBG-16-68-12; family RBG-16-68-12; genus RBG-16-68-12. The sequence goes on along the minus strand of DATGWB010000010.1, from coordinate 7,294 downwards.
CGCTCGGCCCGGATCGAGCCCGTTCGAGCGGACTTCGGCGACTTCCTTCGCGACGTACGACACGAGGTCTTTCGCGGCCGCCTCGAGTCCGTCGTTCAGGCGGGCGGCCATCTCCTTCGTCTCCGCGAGCTCGCGCGAGATGTCGTCGTACCGTCCCTCTTCGAACGCCGCTTCCGCCCGACCGAGAGCCGGTTCGGCACCGAGGATCGAGATGTCCGCGCGGGCGAGATCCGAGATCGTCTTGCGGATCGCGGCGAGCTCGGATCGCGCGGCCTCCTGGGCTTTCCGACGAGCTTCCGCCTCGCGACTCTTGAGTTCCCGGAGTCCTTCCGCGACCTCTTTCTCCGCGGCCCTCGCATGTTCGACCGCATCAGCGTACTCGCCCCGCTCGAACGAACCTTCCGCGGCGTCGAGCAAGGCGATCGCCTTGTCGACTTCGAGGCCCGCATCCCGGCCTTCGTGGATCTTGCGCTCCGCGCGGCCAATCAGGTTCCTCGCCGCGGCGACGAGCTCGTCCATGAGTTCTTTCGCGGTCGAGTCGAGGTTCGTCAGGATCGCGTCGACATCGTCGAAGTTCCGTTCCTCGAGCGCGCGTTCCGCGGCCCGCAGGCTGTCCTCGGCCCCCGTGATGTCGATGTCCGCCTTGCGGAGGTCCATGATGAGCTTCTTGACCGTGATGAATTTCGTCGCGGCGCTCCGCGCCTTCTCGAGGGTCCGCCGCTGTTCCTCCTGGTGGCGGACCTGGCGTTGTTCGGAGAGGAGTCGATCGATCTCGCCGGTCGCCTGGAGGACTTCCGCCGGACGCCCCGCTTGGACGGCGGCCCGTGCGCGCTCCAGGAGGTCCGTGAACTCCGGCACCTCGACGCCATCTTTGACGGCCTGGTCCACGGCCTTTCGGGCCCGTTCCAGCGCGCCTTTCGCCTGGTGGTTCAGGGTAACCTTGACGCCTTTCACGATTCCCTCGGCGGATGCGACGAGGTGTTCCGCCTGCTCGAGGGACCCTCGGCCGACCGCCTGCTCGGCCGCCGCGAGGGTCTCCAGCGCATGGGCCAGATCCACGTTGTGTGCGAGGAGGTCCTGGATTTCGGCCCGCACGGCCTCCATTCGGCGGTGGATCCCTTCCGTCCGTTCGTGTTTCGACTGCGCGACTTCCGCCTCGGATTTCCGCTTCGTGTCGGCTTCGGCGCGGGCGAGTTCTTCGACCTCGGAGATGCACGCTTTCCCGGCGTAGATCGTGTCGCCGTACCGCGCTTCGGAATACGATGTCTCGGCGTCGCGCAGCATCTGGCCCACCGTGTCGACCGGAATGCCGTCCGCCTTCGCGCGGGCGACTTCGCCCCGGGCCTGGCCGAGGACCTCCGCCGCGGAGGACCGCATGAGCTCCCGGGTCGCGAAGATGTCGTGCTCGACGCTGTCGAGCAGCGCGTCCGCATGGAAGAAGCGGCGTTCCTGGATCCCGATCGCGGCGTCCGCGAGTTTCCCCTCGAGCCCGACCGTGTCGTTCTGTCCGCCTTGGCGCAAGGCGACGATGTCGTCCCGGGCCTGGAGCACTCGCACGTTCAGTTTCGACTCCGTCTCCGCGTCCGCGTCGGCCATGCGCTTGTCGATCAGGGCCTGCATGTCGAGCCTCTTGCCGAGCGACACGGCGTCGTCGACCTCTTTCAGCAGCTGGCGCGCCACCGCCGGGTCGAGGCCTCGGGCCGCATTCATCAGGATGATCTGCAAGGACTGCTCCATGATCACGCGGAAGTGCGAGTCGCGCGCGCTCTCGGCCGCGTGACGGGCTCGGCCGACCAGACGTCGTGCCGTCGCGAGGTCGTTCGCTTCGATCGACTTCGTGAGATCGACGAGGACCTGCTCGAAATTCGCGGCGTCCGCACCGAGATTGCGCAAGTCCTCCGCATCGACTTGAAGGCTCGCGAACGCGTCCCGCACGGTCTGGAGGAGGGATGCTTCCCGCACCGCGTCGTGAGCGTCCTTCGCCAGCCCCCGCACCTTGCCGTACTCTTTCGCGCCGAGGACCCGGCCGGCCTCCTCGAGGATCGCGTCGGCCCGGCTCACATCGACGCCTTTCCGGCGCTCTCGCGCGACCTCGCGGGCGGACTCCCTCAGGCTTCCATCGGCGAGGGCGTATCGGCGCGCCTCTTGCAGGCTGTTCCGAGCCCGGTCGGCGAGGAGAGGGATGTCCGCGTACACGCCCCTCCGGAGGGCGTCGCGCGCCTGGGTGAGGACCTTTCGGGCCTCGGCGATGTTCACCCCGTCCCGGCGAGCGGCGTCGACGTCTGCCGCGGCCCGGTCCAGGATCGTCTCGGCACGCGCATACTTGCGCTGTCCCTCCGCCTGCTCGATCGCCTTCGACGTGAGCGGTCGGATTCGGTTGTACTCCCGGAGCGCGAGGGCCTTCCGGGCGTCGGCGAGGTGGCTCTCCGCGTCGTCGACGTTCCCGCCCCGTTCCCGCGCATATCGCACGCGGGATTCGGCTTTCTCCAGGATCCCTTGGAGGACACGTTCCCGTCGCTGGTCGAGCGTCCGGATGGACACCCGGCGGAGGAGACGCTCGGTTGCGACGAGGTCACCCCGGTCCGCGAGGGCTCGGGCCTGGTCGATGTTGCGCTGGAATGCGAGGGTCTCGATGCCCGCCTGCTTCGCCCCCTCGAGGACGGCGTCGGCGTAGGCCAGGGCATCCGCGACGCGCGCCTTGCGGCGTGCCAGGGCCAGAACTCGTCGGGAGGCCCGCGCGAGATCGAGGGCCCGTCCGAGGTCCCCGGCGGCCTCCGTTTGCTCGGCTCGCTCGAGGAGGCTCCGCGCGAACGACGGGTCGGCCGGATCGCGGTTCGAGGCCCCGAGGTCCTTCCGCGCCGCCGCGAGCGCCCGTTTCGTGATGTCGGGGGCCGCCCGCGCGGTTAAGCCGCGACCGAACGGCTGCCCGCAGATGTCGCAGGCGGATCGACCGTCCGGTACGTCCGACTCGCAAAGGGGGCAGCGGGCCATGTGGCTCCAACCGAGGGGTCGCCCTCCGCACCCGGAGGGATTGACACCGTTGGATGTCGGGTCAGCCAGTATAAAAGAAGCGTCCTCGATATCTCACCTGATAACCGTATGGCCCAGAGCGGTTCCGCGCCCGTTCCCGAAAAGCTTCAGTAGCCGCGCGGTGTTCGGACGACGTCGGGCGGTCCCGCGAAGGGTGCACTCGGAGGTATCGGTTTGGCGGCGCGGCGGGGTCGGTCGCTCGTCGGCATGGCGGTCGTCGATGGCGATGGCATCGAGGTCGGCTACGTCTCCGGGGAAGAGGCGAACACGCTGGTCCTCGGGGAAGGCTCCGGGGGCCGGATGCGCCTCGGCCGCCGGTACGTGAGCGGGGTCGTGGACCGCGTGACGCTGCGCGGCCCCGCGGCGGAGATCTTCGCGGGCCTGAACGTCGTCGATTCGGACGGGGAGTTTGTGGGCATCGTGCGCGACACGAACGAGGCGGAGGATGTCCTCGATTCGTTCATCGTCGAGGATGAGTCCGGAGAGATGGTGAACGTCCTCCTCGAGGACGTGCGGTCGATCGACGAGTGGGTCGAGCTGTCCGTTGCGGGCGACTCCCTCTACGAAAAGAGTTAGGCCTCGTCCTCCGACGTCGGCGTGAGCAGGACGCCGGTCGCGAGCCAGACGAGCAGGCCGATCGTGACCAGGATGCCTCCGTAGCCCGTGATGAGGTTTGCCGCCAGGAGCGCGACGGGCAGCAGTGTCCCGATCACGAATCCGAGACGGACCATCGCAAGCGCCTCGATGCCCTCTTGCTCCTAAAGGTTTGCGAGCCCTGGATCGGCGGCGAGACGAATTGTGTCCTAGACGCGCTTCGAACCCGCGCGCCCCTTCTCCGCCGCGCGGCGGAGGGCCATCAAGTTCTCGCGGATCCGGTCCGGGAAGATGCCGCTCCCCGAGACCAGGATGTCGGCGCCCGCCTCGGCGACGATCGGCGCGGTGTCGACCTTGATGCCGCCGTCCACTTGGATCTCGGTCGCCAGGCCCTCCTTGTCGATGTACCGTCGGGCCTCGCGGATCTTCGGCACGACGTCCGCTCGAAAGGCTTGCCCTGAGAATCCGGGGTGGACCGTCATGATGAGGAGCATGTCAGCGTCCCCGAGGTAAGGGACCGCTTTCTCGAACGGGGTCGCGGGATTCAGGACGACCCCCGGACGGATTCCGGCGTCGCGGATCGCCCGAATCGTCGCGCGGACATCATCGTCGCTCTCGACGTGGATCGTGAGATCGTCCACTCCGGCGTCGGCGAAGGGCTTCACGAATTCCTGCGGATGCGTCACCATCAGATGGGCGTCGAACGGGACCCGCGTCAATGGCCGGATCGACTTCACGATGGCCGGCCCCATCGTCAGGTTGGGGACGAAATGGCCATCCATCACGTCGATGTGGAGCATGTCCGCGCCGGCTTCCGCGGCTTCGCGCACCTGGTCCCCCAAGCGGTCGAACCGCGCGGACAGGATCGAGGGAGCAATCTTGATGGCCATCCGGCTGCGCAATGAACGCGCGTGGAATAAGATTTCCCTCCCCCGCGGCGAACGCCGCAGGGAAGGAACGGGTTACGGTAGGCGTCTACGATCGATGGAACGACGCGAGTTCGGCGACGATCTTCATTCCGCCGATGAAGGAAACCGCCTTCACGACGTTCCCGACGTCGCCACTGAACCACGCTTCGGCCGCGAGACGCGGCTGGCCGCACTCGTCGCCTCCGAGGCCCACGACGGGGCCTTCGCGATCGTCTGTTGCAAGGCGATCAATCGTCGGGAGGGCCAGGCGGACCGGGATCGCCGAGAACGTCCCCGCGGGCGTCGTCACGTTCTCCAACAGGCCCGAGTGGAGCATCAGCCGGATCGGCACCGTCACGTTGAAATTGTGCCAGAACCCGAACGAATCGTTCGGTCCGTCGAAGCGCCAGGCGATCATCGCATGGATCGTCGCGTTGCTCGACACGTTCCAGGTCGCGTTCTCCTCGATCGGGAAGGCCCAGATGTCGAGGGCAGGCTGGTACGTCGTCTGGACGGTCGCGGTGAACGACACGTTGAACCAACCACGGGCGGTCCAGAGCGCGCTCTTCAACTGGACGGTACGGACCTCCTTCAACTCCGCGAGGTCGGAGGCGCGATACACGGCGTACCCGTCGACCGTCGCGTTCTCCATCACCGGCTGAAACAACAGCAGGGTCGAGGCGTTCGTCATGTTCCCATCCCGGGCGGCGTCGAAGACGCTCCCGAGGTGGAACGAGCCATGGACGGTCACATTGTATTCGGAGCCGTCGGCGGAGGCGACCGTGCGGGTGAGCGTTCCCGTGAGGGATGGGCTTCCCCAGGTCGGCCCTGCGATGATGACGTCGGGCGGAGTCGAGTTGACGTTGTACGTCCACGAATCTCCGACGTGCCACGTCGGAACGCCGACCGAAGAGGCCTGCGGCGTATTCGTACCCGATGGCGAGCCTAACCTCACGAGGTTCGCGGGGCCGAATGCCACTGCTGCAACTGCGATGCCCGCCAACGCGATCGTAATCGCGATCAAGCCGAGGGGTCTGATTCGCATCCCGTTCCTCCTGTTGCGGACCCGGCGAAGAACGCGCGAAGTATATGGGCGTTGTGAGACAGATGTAGAACCCGCGTCCGCGATTGAAACATATTCAGGAATGATAATGTCCGCGACCGAGCCGGGTATCTCCGAAGGCACGCCCGCACGGACCGATTGGCTCACGCCCACCGGCCTTCTATGCTTACAGCCATATTATAGTCGCATTCAACGGCGCTCACGTCGATTGACGAGGGGGTTTGTGCAAGCGTTCATCCCATCGGCAAGCCTTTCGACTGGGATGGCGTCGGCCGCACCGCGAGGCATCCGCCGGCCTGGCGGGATGAATCGATGGATTCTGGAACCGCTGTTCAGCGTCGTCTACATCCTGCTGCTCGCCACCGGGATCCTTGCCGTGGCGCTCGCGGCGGCCGGGTTGGACTTTGGACTGGTCGTGGTCACGATGATCTTGGTATGGGCTGCGGTCGTGGTGGTGTGGTCCCGCAGAAGCGCCGCGAAAGACTCGCGTTGAGGCCGCGACAAAGCCCTTAAGAACCGCCCGTCATGTCCCGGCCGACTCCGGGCGGGAGCGGGGCGGGCAGGTCATGGTCGATGTCTCCGAAGAGCTCATCGCGAGCCTCAAGAAGAAGGCCGTAACCCTTCGGAAGCACATCATCCGGATGACGCACAACGCACAGAGCGGCCATCCGGGCGGCTCGATGTCCGCGGCCGACATCGTCACCGCGCTCTACTTCCACGTTCTCCGCGTCGACCCGAAGAATCCGACGTGGCCGGATCGAGACCGGTTCGTCCTCAGCAAGGGCCATGCCTGTCCGGTCTGGTACGCGGCCTTGGCGGAACGCGGCTTCTTCCCGGTCGAGGAGCTGCTGACGTTCCGAAAACTGAACAGCCGCCTCCAAGGCCATCCGGAGCTCGGGACGACTCCGGGCGTCGAGAACGCCGCGGGCGCGGAAGGCCAGGGCCTGTCGTTCTCGGTCGGGCTCGCGCTCGCGGCGCGCATGGATCACAAGCCGTGGCGGGTCTACTGCATCTTGGGGGACGGCGAGCAGGACGTCGGCCAGACGTGGGAGGCCGCGATGGCCTCGTCGAAGTACGGCCTCGACAACCTGACGGCCTTCATCGACCGGAACGGAATCCAGCAGGAGGGCCGCACGGAGGACATCATGCCGCTCGAGCCGCTCGCGGAGAAATGGGAAGCGTTCAACTGGCACGTCCTTACGATCGACGGGCACGACTTCCGCCAGATCCTCGCGGCGATCGAGGAGGGGCATCGCACGAAAGGCCGGCCGACCGCCGTGATCTCCCGCACCGTCAAAGGCAAAGGCGTCTCGTTCATGGAGAACAAGATCAAGTATCACGGCGCCGCGACGAGCGACGACGAGCTGAAGCTCGCCCTCGCCGAGCTCGATGCCCAGGAGGCGGCGATTTGACCGCGGGCCCGTGGAAGATGGAGAGCCAGCGGTCGTACTTCGGCAAGGCGCTGATCGAGCTCGGGCGCCGCAACCCGAACGTGGTCGTCGTCGGCGCCGATACCACGGAATCCATCAAGACGATCGACTTCGGCAAGTCGTTCCCGGACCGCCTCTTCCAGCTCGGGATCGCGGAGCCGAACATGATCAGCGTCGCGGCGCGCCTCGCCGCGGCCGGGAAGATCGCCTTCGCGGCGACGTACAGCGTGTTCGGGAGCGCGCACACGTACAACGTGATCCGACAGAAC
>DATGWB010000009.1:0-2734 GCA_035299725.1 Thermoplasmata archaeon | reverse complement strand
GCCGATCGTCGTGTACCGCGAGGGCGTCCGCGACGGGGGCGGTCCGTTCGAAGGCAAGTCGCCGAACAAACACAACCGGTTCTACATGGAGGTCGAGCCGCTCGAGGACAAAGTCGTCCAGGCGATCCGCAGCGGAGAGATCGCGTCCGGGCAGCGGATCAAGGACTCGAAGGCCCTCGCGAAGAAGCTCGAGGAGCTCGGCATGGAACGCAACGAGTCCAAGAACGTCGTCTGGATTCAGGATACGAACATGCTGCTCGATGCGACGAAGGGCATCCAGTACCTCCACGAGACGATGGAGCTGATCAAGGAGGCGTACATCGAGGCGATGGGGAAGGGACCCCTCGCGGGGGAGAAGGCGATGGGGCTCAAGGTGCGGCTCGTCGACGCGAAGCTCCACGAAGACTCCGTGCACCGGGGACCCGCGCAGGTCATCCCCGCCGCGCGCTCGTCAATCTACGGCGCGATGGTCCAGGGCGGGCGCATTTTGCTCGAGCCGATCCAGAAGGTCTTCATCAACGTCCCCCAGGACTTCATGGGGTCCGCGCTCGGGGAGATCCAGAGCCGCCGCGGCGTGATCGAGGACATCAACCAAGAAGGCGAAATCACGGTCATCCACGCGAAGGCGCCGGTCGCGGAGATGTTCGGGTTCGCGTCCGCCATCCGCTCCGCGACGCAAGGCCGCGCCCTGTGGTCGACGGAGAACAGCGGCTTCGAGGCGGTGCCCGGCAACCTGCAGTCGGAGGTCGTCCGAGCGATTCGCACACGCAAGGGCCTTCCGCCGGAGCCGTACGACGAAGCGTATTACGCGGCGTGAAGCGCGCGTCGAGCGGACGAAATCGCAGACGCGTTCGCCGCGCCGACATGCATTCGAAACTGCAATTTCCAGATGAGAATCGGCGCGCGACAACGTGTCAGTGGAAAGAGTCATATACGACAGGATGATAGGGTGCGACCCACAGGGTAGAAACCATGCCCGCGAAGCCACACCTCAACCTCGTGTTCATCGGCCACGTCGACCACGGGAAGTCGACGACCGTCGGCAGGATCCTCTACGACACCGGGAATATCGACCCGCACGAACTCGAGAATCTCAAGAAGCTCGCCGAGCAGATGGGCAAGGCCACGTTCGAGTTCGCATTCGTCATGGACCAGGTCAAGGAAGAGCGCGAGCGAGGCCTGACGATCGACGTTGCGCACAAGCGCTTTGACACGGACAAGTACTACTTCACGATCATCGACGCCCCGGGCCACCGGGACTTCGTCAAGAACATGATCACCGGCACGTCCCAGGCCGACGCCGCGGTCCTCGTCGTCGGGGCGGCGGAAGGCGTGCAGACGCAGACGAAGGAGCACATCTACCTCGCGAAGGTCCTCGGGGTCGAGCAGATCATCGTCGCGATCAACAAGATGGACGCGGCGAAGCCGGAGTATTCCGAGAAGCGCTTCACCGAGCTGAAGACCGAGCTGACCGGATTGCTGAAGGTCTCGGGCTTCAAGGTGGACCGGATCCCCTTCATCCCGATCAGCTCGTACAAGGGCGAGAACATCACGAAGCCGTCGTCCAAGATGGGGTGGTACAAAGGCCCCTCCCTCGTACCGGCCTTCAACGACCTGACGGTGCCGCCGAAGCCGACGAACCTCCCGCTACGCCTCCCGGTCCAGGACGTCTACTCGATCACGGGCGCAGGCACCGTGCCGGTCGGCCGGGTCGAGACCGGCCTCCTGAAGGTCGGGATGAAGATCCACTTCATGCCCTCGGACAAGGTCGGCGAGGTCAAGTCGATCGAGATGCACCACGAGCAGATCCCGCAGGCGGAGCCGGGCGACAACGTCGGCTTCAACGTCCGCGGGGTCGACAAGAAGGACCTCCGCCGGGGCGACGTCGCCGGGCCGACGGACAACCCTCCGACGGTCGCGAAGACCTTCACCGCGCAGATCGTCGTCCTGAACCATCCGAGCGTCATCACGGCCGGGTACACGCCGGTCTTCCACGCGCACACGGCCCAGGTCGCAGGCACCTTCGAGGAGATCATCGCGGTGCTCGATCCGAAGACGGGCGCGCCGAAGGCCGAGAAGCCCGACTTCCTCAAGACCGGCGACGCGGCCCGCGTCAAGATCCGACCGACGAAACCCCTCGTCATCGAGGCGTTCAAGGCGTTCCCGCAGATGGGGCGCTTCGCGGTCCGGGACATGGGACAGACCGTCGCGGCGGGTCAGGTCATCGACGTCGAGAAGCGCTGACGCCGTGGCCTTCTGTTTCCCCTCGCCAGGTTGAACCATGCCCCAGAAGGCCCGCATCTCGCTCAGCGGCACCGACCCGAAGAAGGTCGACAACGTGTGCCAACAGATCAAGCTCATCAGCGAGCGCACCGGCGTGGCGATGGCGGGACCGATCCCGCTGCCGACGAAGCGGCTCTTGGTGCCCGTGCGGAAGTCTCCCGATGGAGAAGGCAGCGAGACGTGGGACCGCTGGGAGATGCGGATTCACAAGAGGCTCATCGACCTCGACGCGGACGAGCGCGCCTTGCGCCAACTCATGCGGATTCAGGTGCCGGACGGCGTCAACATCGAGATCGTGTTGCGAAGCTGAGCGCCTGCGCGACGGGCTTCGAGAACGTTCAATACCTGCGCAGCGTATTTTCGAGGACGCATGATTCGGGCCAGGACGATCCTCACGGTTGCGGCAATCGCCCTCCTCCTCGGAGACGGCGTGTTTGCGCTCTTCCTGACG
>DATGWB010000008.1:0-4914 GCA_035299725.1 Thermoplasmata archaeon | reverse complement strand
CGCGCGGAGGCGATCGTGTCCGGGTCATAGATGCGTCGACCGAGGGTGAGGGCTTCGGCGAAGAACCCTTCCGCGCCGGTCGTATCGGCAAGCAACTCGAGGCGATAGTAGCCTTTCAGCATGACGAATCCGCGATACATGTGCGGATCTTGCAACGCCTTCGGGAGAACGTCGATCGCCGCCAGGTGCTCACCCGCTTTTCCCGCATCGCCGATTCGGTATGCGTAGAGGTGGGCCATCGCCTTGTGGACCTTCGCCGTCAGGAGATCGTCGTCAAGGGAACGGCAGAGAACCAAGGCGGCTTGCAGATGCTTCTCCGCCGCGGGAACGTCCCCCGCGGGAGCCTGAAATTCGTTCGCTCCAAGGTCGAGCAGCACTTCTGCCTCCCCGCGCGGGTCCTTGTACAACTGGAAGACCCGGATGGCAGCCTGCCCGTCTTCTCGGGCCTCCTCCCAGTCCTCTTTGAAACTCGCCAGGCGGCACCGGAGCAAATCGATCCGGGCCTGCTCGTGATACTGGAGGTCCCCGATCGCTTGCGAAGCAGCTTCGATCTCCGATTCCGCGGTCTTCGTCTCGCCTCGGACGAGAAAGGCCGTTGCAATCTTTCGATGAATCCGGGAGGCGCTCTCGGGGGCGCCGGAATCCTTGAGCGCCTCCTTGTACGCGACGAGAGCTGCGGGCAGATCCCCGACTCGCTCGTGTGCGTCCCCCAACTCTTCCTCGATGGCGACGCGTTCTTCCGGGGGCGCCACCCGCAGGGCGTTCGAGAGGCAGTCGATGCATGCGACCGCGTCTCCGCTGGCAAGGACGTCGGCGGCCCGGTCGCGTAAAGATCGCAGCGCGAACGCGGCCAGGCCCTGGCGTTCCAAGGGCGTCACCACGCTCTCGAAGAATCCTTGGATCGTCTCATGCACGCCGAATCCTTTCTCGCCAATCGGGGTGATGAGGGCGCGGTCCACGAGCGAGAGGAACGCGTTGTGGGAGAGGCCGGGCTCCGGAAGAAACGCCTCGCGGGGCATGGGCACTCGGTAGAGACAGGCCACTTTCATGATCTGCCGCTCCGAATCTCCGAGCTCGCGATAGACCGTTTCCTCGACGAACTGATGCACGTCCTTTCGAATCTCAGCGGGCCGTGGAGGGCTCTTCGCCGAACGGACCAGTTGGAGGAACAACGGATGGCCTCCGACGGCCCGGCATGCATCGGCGAGACTGTCGCCGCCCGGTTCGCCCGCGAGGACTTGCGCGAATTCGGCGGGATCGAGACCGCCGAGCTCGATTTCCTTGACCACGCCCCCGAGGATCACGTCCCGTCGGTCGTAGAACGGGACGGTCCGACGGGTCAGGCAGAGGACGTGCGCGTCGGGAACCTGGACGACAAGGTCCTTGAGGGCCCGGAAGTACGGAAGCAGCTCCGGCCCGGCCTCGTGCACGTCGTCGAAGACCAGAAACGAGCGGCTCCCCCGCACGTCCTCTCGCAGGACGTCCGCCGCCTGAGCCAGGTCCCCGCGGACCAGCACCGCACGGAGACCGGGCTTGCCGAGGGAGACCAGAAAATCGCCGAGTGCCGCGAGCACGGACTTGGGCGTGTCCCAGGCGCGGACTCGGTGCCAGAAGAGATTGCGCTTCGACCGAAGCAACTCACAAGCGCGTGCGGCCAGCGTCGTCTTCCCGATTCCCGCCACGCCCCGCACGACGAAGAGTCGAGGACCATCCGGCTCCGTGACCACGCCGAGTTCTGCTTCGCGACCGACGAACCACTCGACGTGCGGTGCGTTCGAGAGCATATGCACGCCGACCGCGGAAGGTTTCGCCGCAAGGGATTCCAGATCGACGACGCCGCTCTGGACCGACCGACGCACGACCTCGAGGAGCGAGAGACCGGGAGTGGAGGCGAGGATTTCCGCGAGGGTCGCATCCCGAACACCGTTGGCGTCGCGAAATCGGACCGTCTCCGCCTTCAGCGCACTGCGGAGGCGTGTCGCCGCGAACCGTCCGGCTTCCGTGAGGTCGTAGACTTTTCGACGCCTTCGCCCGCCTTGAACATGCGCGGTTCGTTCGCGGACGAGATCTTCCCGGATCAGCGGCCGGACGTACTGAGTGACATGAGGTACGAGGATCCACACGACTTGCGCGATGCCTTCCTGCGTCATGGAGGCCGGAACTTCAACGGCGTCGGCATAGCCCGCGAACTCGAGCAGGTGGAGGAGAATCCGCTCCTTTGCGGTGACGCGCACCTTGTCGGACCTTACTTGCGAACCTGTGTCACGGCGTAAGTAGGTTGTGGATTGACGGCAACACGTGGGCCCGAAACCGTGATGCCTTCTTCGTGGGGGGCGCATCCTCCTGTCGGAGCCAGCGGGACGAGGGCACAGCGGTCATTCGGAGCGGGGGATCCGACCCGGAGGACGACATCCCCGTTGGGGCCGGCGGCATACCCATTCCGCCGCTACGATTCGTCGACCGTCCTCGGCATCTTCCGGACTCGATCCGTCCTAGCGGGTCGCGGTCCAAAGCATCGCCCCGAGGCCCATGGCCTCAAGAACGCCGATTCCGAAGAGATAGGGATCGAGGGCGCTGGGGACGAAGGACATCATCGTGACGAACGCGTAGACGACCAGTACGTTCTGCGCGAGGAAGGCCAATGCGAAGAGGAGGAGCGCGAGGCTGAAGGGAGCCCTCGTCCGTGAAAAGACGCCCCGATAGACGACGAGGAGCACGGCGGCGAGGACGATGTTGAGAGCGCCAACAAGGATACTGCCGGACATTAGGACGCCCATGCGTTCACTCCCCCGATTCGTTCATCAAGGACATGGACCTGTTGCACAATTCCACCCGAATCACCTTCGCGAGGACGGCATCTTCTTGCGGATCTCCTCAAAGATCGCGTAGTTGCCCTCGAGATAGGACGACACGAAATACGGAGAGGCGTACGCGTCCCCGCTGGGCCGCGAAATGAGACCGTTCTTCTGAAGGAGTTCGAGATGGTGCCGGATCGTGCGGTAGTCAAGCCCAAGGGTTTCGCTGAGTTGATTCGCGTTGTACGGTCGTTCATGGAGTGCCTCGAGGATCCGTGCGCGGTTCATCCCTCCGCGGGTGCCGGCGATGAGGTACCACAGGAGCTGTCGGAGGGCCGCAGTCACGGTGCTCGGCGGCTGTAGGTGGACAACGAGATAAATATCGTCTCCTCGATCTCTGGGGAAACGGAAGATGGAGAGGGACGAGGTCCCCCTCCCTGTGGGTCCTAGTTTCTAGAACTGGATCGGGCAGAGGAAATCGTTCGCGGGGATCCGTGCAATCGTCACATCACCCGCGGCCGCTGCTCCGAGAATCGCGGCCTCGGACGTCAGCGGGTACGGGATGACGTTCCAAGTTACCAGATGGAACTTCCAGTGGCCGCCATGATAGCCGATCGCTCCCGGAGCGACTCCGGTGACACCGATGATCGGCTGGCTCTTCACAACGTAGAAGTTGTCCCGTCCTTCGTTCGGGAAAACGGCCGGGGGCGTAACCGTGCGGACGACGCTGCCGTTGTAATAACAGCAGAAGTCCGGAAAGACGAACGGGGGGGTGTCCGCACGGGCGGTCGGCAGCACAGCGACGACGGTCACAAGTGCAAGGGCGACGAGGCTCATGAGTTTCAACGACATATTTTCCTCCGCTTCCTTGAAGCAGCCGAAAGGCCTTCCCCCCTTGCCAGAATTTGGCCCTAGTTTGACCCTAGTCGGGCACCTCGAGACGCTGGTTCAAACAATCCAGCACCTCCTCTTGTTGATGGAGACGGGTCAGGGGACCATGGCACTCCGTCCGTCCACGGCGATTCGGACGAACCTCAATCGCGGGATTTAGCGCCAATCCGGGTCGCCAATCCGGCGGCCGTGGCCCTTACTCCGAATTCGGGTCTCGCACCCTGGAGCAATGGGAAAGGTGCGGAGTCCTGCCTACGGTGACTTCAGCATGCAGGGGCTGGCGCAGGATCGAAGCCGAACTCGAAGTGGTAGCAGTTGCCGCTGAAGTCCAGGTTCGGGCCGCCCGGCGGGGTCGCATGGAATGTCGTGTTCTCCAGGGTGCATGGATTCAGCCAGCCGCCGTTCCCGCCGTTCATGATGTCGAAGAAGCCACCAAATCCGTCGCCGTTTGCGTTAATCGTGTAGTCGTGGACGGCGATATCATGGGCTCCATTCGTCACCGCGATGCCCGTGATCGTGTCGACGACCTCGCCGGTCGGGACGCCGCCTTCGCAGATCGGTCCATCCGCGGTCGCTTTCCCGTTCAGCAGCGTCACGCTGTACGTCCCGGATCCCTCGAGGAGCACGCCTCCCGTATCGTCCGCAGTCGTGATCGTGTATACGACGAGGACGTTGTAGGAGTCATGGACGAAGATGCCGCGACCGTTGTCGTAGGTGAACTCGTTGCACCCGTTCCCATTCACAAGGGTACACGACTGCCCAATCGTGAGGTCGTGGCTGTCCACAATCGCGAGGCCGTTGCCCATCGCCTTCAGCTTGCTTCGGATGACGGTGATGTGGTCCGAGGCCGTCACCTGGACCCCGTTCGAGCCGAACTTGTTGATGCTCTCGTCGTCAAGCAGGATGGCGCTCGAGCCATCGATCCGGATTCCCACGGATCCGCCGGCCTCCCCTGAGTTCGCGCTGACCCGCGAGATCGTCGTCGCCGCGCGGACGTTTACGATCCAGATGAGCGTGGCGCCGTTCGGCGGGGCGTTCGTCCAGTTCGATTGCACGCAGTCGATGTTGAAGAACTTCGTGACCTTCCCTTTCGAGTTGTCGACCTTCAGACCGTACCCGGGGCTGAGGTCCTTAAGCTGCAGGTTCGCGAAGAGGTAGGGATCGGCCGCGGTCCCCGAGCCGGACACGACGCCGTTCGCGGGCGTGAAGTCGCTGTCCCGCTGGATCA
>DATGWB010000007.1:0-7685 GCA_035299725.1 Thermoplasmata archaeon | reverse complement strand
GTGGAGGGGCCGCCATCCGCATCTCTTTTGCCCTTCACAGAGCGGGATCCGTCCTTTGCGGAGGAGGACCTCGGCACCGCAATGGTCAAGTCCCTAGATCGCCGTATCTCCGACGGGAGGAAGAGGGATCGACCGTCCGGCATGGATTCTACTCGTCGCCCTCGGGGTCCTCGGACTCGCGTTGATCCTGTCGTCCCCACGAGCCGCCGCCGACGGGACGACTGGCCTCGAGGGCGGGAACGGACAAGTCCAAGTGTACGTCACCGTGCGGTCCTCCTTCGACCTCGCGGAGAGCGGCCACCCAATCCCGATGGAAATCTTCGTGACGGAGGTCCACGGCCTCCCACAGACGAACGTCCCGGTGCTGCTGAGCGCGTCCGTCGGAACGGTCACCCCGGATCGCGTGATCACGGATGCCCGGGGCCACGCATCGTTCGCATTCTCCGCGGATGTCAATGAAGACACGCTCGTCCAGATCACGGCGTGGACCAACCTCGATGGCGCTGCGCAGGGCATTGACGCCTTCGCCGTCCGCGTCGTGCGACTGCCTCCGCCGCCGATCTACGCGCAAGTGGGGATCGTCTCCCTCGGGGTCCTCGGAGGCCTCGCGGCGTTCCTTTCGTGGACGGAACCCGGGCGGCACGCGATCTTCGGCGCGTTGTTCCCCCTCTACACGCGACTCAAGAAGGAGGAAGTCCTCGACCACTTCGTCCGCGGCCAGGTGTTCGGCGTCATCAAGACGGAACCGGGGACGCACTTCACGGAGTTGCGCGAGAACCTCGGCCTCTCGAACGGGACGTTGTCGTACCACTTGCGGACGCTCGAGGTCGCCGGATTCATCCGCTCCGAGCGGGACGGAATGTACAAGCGCTTCTTCGCGGCCGACGCCGAGCCCGACCACGGGGGTGAGGGCATCCGACTCAGCACGCTCCAGAGATTATTGGTCGAATTCCTCCGCCGGAACCCGGAATCGGCGCAGCGGGATCTGGCCCTCCACGCCGGCGTGACGCAACAGACGGTCAGCTACAACTTGCGGATCCTGCAGAAGCAAGGCATCTTGCAAACCGTCTCTCGCGGGCGTCGCCAGGTCTATCTCGCAACGGATGGTTGAAAGACCGCGCGGTTCCGCTGATTGGTCGGATTACAAAACGCCGTACCAATCTGATTTAATACGGTTCGCCCCATCTGTTGGTGGGGACGGCGGTTGGTCGGTTGACCAATGGCCGCGGAGCGGAGGCGGACAAACTTGTCGCGACACGTGTGGGTCGTCTTGCTGATTGTACTGTCGATGTTCGTGTCCATCTTCCTCGTCCACCCGGTCGCGCAGAACGCGTCGGGCCAGGTGGCGCCTTTCGTCGTAAACGTGGGCGTCCAGGACGAGATGAAGACGCGGAATCTGGTTCGAGGATTCTTCTTCGGGACGGACGTGTGGACCGCGGACGCATTGAACCCGGTTGGGGAGGGGACCGTCCAGACGGATCCGGAGACCCAGACCGTCTTGCCGTACACGATGGTCGGCACGGACGTCAACGGTGACGGGAAGCTCGGAGCGAACGAAGTCGGAGTTTTCTCGAACGTGCAGGGCATCCCAAGCCGCGCGAGTGAGTGGATCGCGTTCTACAGCATCAAAGGGATGAAGTGGCACGACGGAACGCAGGTCGAGCTCGAGGACGTCCTGTTCGGATACCACCTCGCTTCGCTGGCACCCGCCGTCACCTCGTCACGTTTCGTGAAAGACAAAGCCGGACAAGCCGGTTCGAACTACTCGTCCACGCGATACCAGAACATCAACCCGGTCTCCATCGCGGGAGCGTCCACGGACGGCTGGCTCGGTGGCCCCGTCGCGGACGCGAAGTACCAGTTCGCCCTCAAGTTCATTGAGACCGGGCCGAACTCGCAGTTCAAACGCGACACGTTGCAAGCCACGTTCATGCCCGCGTACTTCTGGCAAGGCACCGGCGTCCGGAAACTTGACGGCGCCATCGTCGCTACGAACGTACATCCAGACTTCGGGTGGGGAATGGTCCCCGAAGCAAGCGCCGCCGCGCCGTACGTCTATCTGAACGGTGTGCCCGCGGCCGGATACACGACGACGAGCGCGGTCACCTTCGAAGGAATCAACATCGCGTCCGGAACCCACCTGACCGCCTTCGACGTGACCGCCGCGTCCGTCGGATGCCCCGCCGGCAATCCCTCGTGCTCGACCCCATGGGAGGCGCAGGACCAGGACGTCATCGGAGCCGGTTCGTACAAGTTCGTCCACTGGGAGGCAGGTAACTTCGTTCGCCTCGACAAGAATCCGGGCTACTTCCTTCCGGACGCGACCGTCCGAGCCGCGTATCCCAGCAGTCTCGTCCTACGGGTTCCCAAGGTTGATTCGATCATCTACCGCCTCTACCGGAACGTCCAGGCGACGGTGTTCGCCCTCCAGGCGGGGACGCTCGACTTCATCGACTGGACCGTGCCGCCGGACCAGGTCGCGCCGATCGCGGGCGACCCGAACATCGGCCTGAAGTCCAGCGCCGACGCCGGGTTCTTCTACCAGAGTTTCAACTTTGAACGCCTGCCGTTCGGCTACATCAACCCGGCGCAGGGGAGTAACGCCCCGAACAACGACGTGGGCAAGCCGTTCCGACTGGCGACGGCCCACGCGACCGACAAGCGGACGATCGTCACGTCCCTGCTCCAGAACTTCGGTGTCGCGGGCCACACGGTCGTGAGCCCGACGAATACGTTGTACTACAACGCCTCCGCGCCGCGGTATGAGTTCGATCTGAGCGTCGCGGCCAGTATCCTCGATGCCGCCGCGGCGGACCCCTTCTATGGCCCGCAAGGATACGGCGTCGATCCGCCGGGACCGTGCCTGCCGGACGGGACCGGTTGCCGCAGCCTGCCAGGCATCGGCACGCGACAAATCGACATGCTCACGCCCCAGGCGGACTACGACCCGATCCGGGCGTCCGCGGGAACGCTGATCGCGCAGAACATGCGCCAAATCGGCATTAACCTCAATTCGAAGGCCACGGCCTTCGGAGCGATCGTGGACGCCCTGAACACGCGCAACTTCGACATGTGGATCCTCGGCTGGTCCTTGACCGGATACGTCGAGCCCGGGTACATCGAAAGCTTCTTCCACAGCCGGAACGCGCCGATCCCCGGCCAGAACTACGAGAGCTACGTCAACACCTCGATGGACACCATCATCGACGACGCGACGGGTGCGGTCGGGACCCAGGCCGTCCAATTGTGGAAATGGGCGCAGGGTGCGATCCTCCAGGACGCCGTCTACAATGTGCTCTACTTCCGGACGAACGTGTTCGCGTTCCGCCAGGACCGGATCGATCCGTCGAGCTTCCGAACCGACATCGGCGGGGACGTCTGGATCTACTGGTCCCGCCTCTTGCTCGACCCCGCACCGCCCGGCGTGATTCGATCGGCTGCGACGATTCCGTCCGCGGTCGCCTCCGGCGGAAGCGCCGCCGTCACGGTGACCGTTCGGGACTCGCAAGGCCACCCGGTCGCCGGCGCATCCGTGAACATCTCTCGGACATCGGGCTCGGGAACCGTCACTCCCTCAACGGGAACGACGAACGCGAATGGGCAGTTCGCCGCGACGTTCTTGGCCCCGACATTGGCCTCGGGGGCGACCCCGGAGTCGACGTTCCTCGAGATCCAGTCGACGAGCTCGGAGTTCGGGGCCGCGCGTCTGGTGACGGTCGTCATCACGACATTTCCGCCAGGAGCCCAATTCCTCACCTTGCTCGCCGACACGCCCTTTGGGAACGTGATCGGCGAAGGGGGCGCGGGTGCGATCGATGTGACGGTCTCCGATGAGAACGGCCTGCCCGCGGTGGGTGCGAATGTCCTCCTTTCACCATCGCCCCAGATCACGCTGACGCCGTCGACGTTCACGTTGGATGCGACAGGCCACCAGCAGGTCGCCGTATCGGCGCCGCAAGTGACCGCGGACACGCCGTACACGATCACGATCACGGCGACGAAAGGAGCCGTCTCCGGCACATCGCAGATGACCATCATCGTGCTGAACGTGCCGCCACCACAGGGCAACGTGGGGATTGACACCACTACGGTGGCCTTGATCGGCGGGGCCGTGGTCGGGACGGGCGCCGCGGGCGGCGTCTACGTCGGCCTCCGCCGCCGGGGGAGGAAGAAACCGTAGGTCGGGGGCGCGCGTCTCCCCCGGCGCACCGGTTGCGGTCGAACCCGACGACGCCGGAGAAGGTTGAAGTCGCGACACACGATGGTACGCGAGGGGAGAACCGATGGGCCTTCGGTCGTTCCTGATCAAACGCGCGGCCCAGACGGTCGTCACGATCGTCGTGGTCCTCGTCCTCATGTTCGTCCTCTTCCGGCTGATGCCGGGCGACCCTGTCTCGTTCCTGATTCAACCCGGGCTAACGCCGCAGGAGCGCGACGCGCAACGGGTCGCGTATGGCTTCGCCCGATGGGAGAACGCTCCAGGCGTGTTCAAGACGGGGAGCTTCACCGTCCCCGATCCCGGCCTCTATTCGGTCACGATCGACGTGCGCGACTCGAAAGGTAACACGGTCAGCCTCCACGCGGCCTATGTGGATCCGAAGGTCTTCACCGCGGGAAGCCCGATTTTTCTCCGAGGATTGAGCGCCGCACCGTCGCAACACGTGGCGGTCGGGAGCGTCGTCACCCTGTCCGTGCGACCGCTCACCTCGGTTCCGACGGACGTATCGACGTTCGAGGCCTGGGCCCTCGTGACGTCGCCCTCAAAGGCTCTGTCGAATCTCACGTTGACATACTCGAATGGCGCGTTTGCGGGCAACTACACGACGACGGAGAACGGCGTGTATCCTGTGGAATTTGATGTCCGGAACCCGGCCACCGGGTACCTCGCGACGGCGCCGTTCGGATTTGCCGCGAATCCGGTCGATATCACTCCGTTCTCGTACGTGACCACGGAAGACCCGCGCGGCGCGGTCTTCACGGCGCCGACGGCGTACACGCGGTCCGTCGCGGACGTCTATGTGATCGTTCAATCGTCGCAAGGCGACCTCGGCGATCTCTTGGGACACGTCGTGACTCCACGAAACGCCACCAACGAGTTCGCGCTCACGCATCCGCTCGTCGCGGTCGACCGACCCGTGTGGGAAGAGTTCTGGTACTATCTGGCCGGAATGCTGACCGGTAATTTCGGAAACTCGTTCCAGACCGGTCGGCCGGTGAGCTCGGAGATCCGGGAGCGAGTCGGACCGACGCTCCTCCTGTTCGGCACCGCAACGATCGTGTCGGTGCTCATCGGGATCGGCGGGGGCGTCCTCCTGGCGTGGTTCCGTGGCTCCCGAGGCGAGATCGCGGCGATCGTGTCGAGTCTGTTCTTCTACTCGATGCCGATCTTCTGGTTCGGAATCATCCTGTTGTTCGTCTTCGCGTACACCTTCCGACTGTTTCCTTTTGGCGGCATCGGCGGCGTCGACGCCTTCGGGAATTCACTCACGGGACTGTCCTACGCCGGCGACGTCCTGTGGCACATGGCGCTGCCCCTCGCGAACCTCGTCATCCTGAATTTCGCCGGCTACGTCCTGCTCATGCGGAACTCTCTGCTCGAAGTGCTCGGAGAGGATTTCGTCACGGTCGCGCGGGCGAAGGGGCTCAAGGAGCGGACCGTGATGTACAAACACGCGGCGCGCAACGCGATGCTCCCCGTGACGACGGTCACCGCGATCGCGATGGCCACCGTGATCAGCGGCGGCGTGCTGACGGAGACGATCTTTTCCTGGCCAGGGATGGGATTCTACTTCGTCGCGCGGACGTTGTCTCAGGACTTCCCGGCGGTCCAGGGAGCCTTCTTCATCCTCGCCTTGCTGACGGTCCTCGGGAACGTCGTCGCCGACGTCGCGTACGCGTACCTGGACCCGAGGGTTCGATTGTAATGGTCGATTGGGACCTGACGAAGGAGCGCCTCCGCGCCTATCGTCGGAACCTCCTGAACACGTGGGCGCTGTTCAAGGAGAGTCGCATCGGCGTCGTCGGGATCGGGATCATGATCGTCTTCGTCATCCTGGCGGCGCTCGCCCCGTACCTCGGCCTCCGCGATCCGATCTATTGGCGCGCGCCATCGGAGGACGTCATCGCGCTCGACACCTATTGGCAGGCGGACACGTCGACGTTCCTCTTCGGCGCCGGGAGTCCGATCCACTCCCAGGTCGCGATGCGGGTGATCCCGCGCGCAACGGATCCCCGGGCGGACCGCCTCTACGTGGCATCGGGCAACGAGCTCCTCGCCATCAATCCGGCGGCGGGCGGGACGAAGGGATGGACCGCTCCGGATCAAACGGCCGCCTTCACGGCGTCCTCGGCGATCACCGCCGGCCCCGTCGCGGTGAATTTCGGCAGCAAGACGAACCCGTCGTACCTGGACTTCGTCGTCTACATCGGGACGTCAGATGGGACGTTCTACGCGCTCAACGACAGCGCCGTCGAGTTCGATGGTGACACCGCTCTCCCGGGCGGACCGAACGTCGTCGCGCGGTCGCTGACCGGAAGCGTGACTTCGATCGCGGTATGGTCGGAGCCGACGGACGACCCGCCCCTTCCGGCGACGCCCGCTCGGAACCCGGGCGAGTCGGTCTTCGTCGGGACCTCGGCAGGATACCTGTACGCATTCGCCGCGTCGGATCTATCCCTGATGTGGAACCGGTCGTTCGGTGCCGGGGTCACGGTTCGGATGGCGTCCGCGCCGATGAATCCGCCGACGAACCCCAGCTATTCGCCCGCGCTCACGGAGGACGGCCAGCGGCTGTTCGTCAACGCCGGCGACTGGCAGTCGTTCTTCGCGATGAACGGGACGCTGGCGTGGACCGGATTTCCCGTGAGCACACCTTGGACCTCCGCACCGGTCGTGTCGCTCCCGTCCATCCTGGCGGATGGCAGTTTCGGCGAGCTCGTCTATGCCGCCTCCGACGATGGATGGCTCTTCGCTCGCAAGGTCGCCACGGGCGTCGCCTATGCACCATGGGAGACCTCCGCGGCCGCCCAAGTCCATCCGACCTTGGCGATTCGGACGATCCCCGTGATGCAGACCGCGTCCCAGCAGGATCACGGGCCCCTCTTCTCTCCCTTCATCGACTCCACCACGGTCTACGTGACCTCGAGCTCCGGAATCCTGTATTCGATCGCTCGGGATGCGGTGGGCACCCTCAGCGCGGGGACGGTCAAGTGGCGGTTCGTCGACAAGGTCTTGCAAGAACGAGGCTTCCGCTTCACGGCGCCACCGGTCCTCGCGGTCGCGCAACGGATCATCTTCGGGGTCGGCGTCGATCCGAAGGGGACCGCCGACCCGTCGGACGACCAAGGGACCCTGTACAGCCTGTCCGAGGTCGGCGGCCTGCTCTGGCGCAAGGACTTCGATGGGCCATTAGACGCGTCGCCGTCGATCTGGACGACGCAGGTCGGCAGCCAACTCAACATCCCCAACGTCTGGGTCGGCACTGGAAAAGGCTGGGTCTATGCGATCTCCGCGACCGGAAAGTACCTCGCGCCGCTGCCGCCCGGGACGTACCCGTCCGGCAACCAGTACCTCTGGGGCACGGACTTGCAGGGCCGGGACATCTTCAGCCAGTTCATTTGGGGATCCCGGATCGCCCTGATCGTCGGCTTTTCCGCCGCTCTCTTGTCCGTCGGCATCGGCCTCG
>DATGWB010000006.1:0-2032 GCA_035299725.1 Thermoplasmata archaeon | reverse complement strand
AGCGGTCCAAAGGATGGCTCCGGTGCGGGCATTCAGAGCGATCAGCCCGTGCATCGTCGTGACGAAGAGTTTTCCGTCTGCCACCGCGGGCGTCGCACCGATCTCCCGCACGCCGGTGTCGCGATCCCAGACCGGATCGACGGACCCGGGGACTAAGGAGCTCGACGTGCCAGAGTTCGCAAGGTCCCCACGGAATTCCACCGAAGGCTGCGGATCGTCCGGCGTCGGCACCGGCTGGCGCACCTCGAATGTGTGGGAGTCGAACCCCGCGTCGTAGAGAGCGATTGCGTCTCCCTCGGAGACGACGAGGCTTGAAATCCCGACGGACGTGAGATCCCAGGCACCGGCTGTCTTATTCCATTCGTACAGGCCGACGAACCCCGCGGGAGGATGGCGGTTGCCCACGTCCAAGATTCCGACGCCGAACGACGGGTACCAAGTCGAAGCGATCGGGATTCCGTTTGCCTGTGCCGCGGTCGCCACCGCGAGCCACGTCGCGTTCGTCGCGGCGGGGTCCGCCACGGTCTCATTCGCCCACACATAAGTGCCATCGCCGAAGTCGAAGAGGATTAGGATTTGTACGGCCGGGTTCGCACGGACGGGGTGCGAGGAAAGACAGACCGCGAGGAGCAGCACTCCGAGGCCGATCGCGACCCCTCGCCGAATCAACTTCACCTGAAGCTCCTCCTCAAGTACGTTTGATGTTTGTTCGATGAACTTGACTATATAAGAATGTTGGCGCGGCCTTAATTCGAGGCCGAGCAATGTGATTCTCAATGGAACTGCTGAGGAATCTCCGGGCCAGCACGCGCGTCCTCTTTCTCTACGAAGTCACCACGAGTCGACACACGCGGCTTCGGACGATCGCGGAGCGACTTGGGATGACGGTCCAGGGATGCTCGGACTACGCCCATGGCCTCGAGCGAGATGGACTCCTGTCCCTCGTCGACGGAGAATACCGAGCCACGAAGAAAGGCGTCGCGTTCCTGCACGACGGGCTGAGCGACCTCCGAGGTTTTGTGGAGCGAGCGCGTCGCGAGATGGCGTTCATCGAGACCACCGCGGCGATCGCTGGAAACGCGGTCCGCGGCGGGAGCCAGGTCGGCTTGTTCATGGAAGACGGTGTGCTGGTCGCCTTCGCGGGCCGCCCATCGCCCTCTTCCGGCGTGGCGGTCCATGATGCGGCGAAAGGAGACCTCCTCGCAGTCCGCAGCCTCGAAGGGATCGTCGCCCTTCGGCCGGGACGAATCATCATCGGGCGCGTGTCGCCCCGCGGAATGAGCCGCCAGCCCACCCTGACAGCGGCAACGAAGCGAGTCTTGCGGCAGGCGAAAGACTTCGTCGTGGCCGCCTTCGACGTGGGTGGCCTCGCCGCCGCGAAGGACTTGGGACTGAAGCCGCGAATCGAGTTCGGCGTCGTGTCCGGGGCCGTCGAGGCCGCCGAACGCGGTCTGAACGTCCTCCTCCTCGCCCCCGAAGAGCGCGCCATGGAGGCCGTGCAGGCAATCGAGGCCGCGAACGCGAAGCTCGAGGACAAGATTCCGTACGAGAGCGTCGCCCTCGGATGATCACTCGAGGATCGAGACGGCGTCGAGCCGTCCATCGCCATCGCGGTCCTGTCCTGCGACGACTCGATAGAAATCCGTTCCCGGCGTATATCCATCGAGGACGTCCTCCGCGAAGTGCGTGAGGCCGAGGATCGCGGCCACCGTTCCAACGGCGTGCAACCCGCTCAACAGGACGATCACGCGGGCGTCGTTCCAGGGATTGCGGACCTTCGCGATGAGGCCGACTTGCTCGTCCGCGTACGGCCGCTTCGTGCGGGAGGACTCCATCCGCCACACCTGCCTCCAGTCGAAGTTCACCGCGAGGTGCGGATTGAGGTCCATCGTGATGATGTTGGCGACCGGCCCGCCGACGAGGATCATGTCCTCCTTTCCCGCCCCGAGCGCCTTGACCTCGGTGTCGAGGCGGACCACCAAACCCTTCGGCGGAGCGAACAGACGACCGAGGAAGAACCCCAGTTCGACCG
>DATGWB010000005.1:0-2654 GCA_035299725.1 Thermoplasmata archaeon | reverse complement strand
CGCGGGGCGGTTCCGCAACGGGGCGCGTGCTTGGTTCGAAAGCCTGTCCCCGCTCCGCATCCGAAACGTGCGGATCTACCTCTCCGGCCAAGTCATCTCCCTCATCGGAATTTGGATGCAGCAGACGGCCCAGTCCTGGGTCGTCTGGCAGCTGAGCCACTCCGGCATCGCGTTGGGCATCGCCGCGATGCTTGCATTCCTGCCCACGTTCTTCCTCGGGCCGTGGATGGGCGTCTTCGCCGACCGCTGGGACCGACGCAAAGTCTTGGTGGCCACCCAGACCTCGGCGATGATCCTCGCCTTCGTGTTCGCGATCCTCGTCCAAACCGGCGTCATCGCATTGTGGCACGTTTTCCTCCTCGCGACCCTGCTGGGGATCGTGAGCGCCCTCGACTTCCCGTCGACCCAGGCGTTCATCGGGGACATTGCCGGCATGTCGCGCGTGCGCGAGGCGATCATCCTGAACACGTCGATCTTCCAGGTGAGCCGCATGATCGGGCCGGCTCTCGCCGGCTGGGGGATCGGCTATCTCGGCGTCGCCTCCGCGTTCTGGATCAACGGGGTCACGTTCCTCGCGGTCATCGCGAGCCTCCTCGTGATTCGCGGGAGCCAGGTTCGTCGAGCCTCGACGGGTCGTCCGCTGCAGGAGTTCCGCGAAGGTCTCGCGTTCCTCCGCAAGGAGACGCGCGCGCAAGACCTCCTCGCCTTCAGCGTCATGGTCACGTTCTTCGGCATCTCGAGCATCATCATCCTGCCCGCGGTCGTGTCGCTCGTCCTGGGCGGGGCCGCGGACATGCTCGGCTTCCTCCTCGCCTCCTCCGGGGCCGGGGCGCTGGTCGGCGCCCTCGTCCTGACGCCACTCGCCCAGCGGGCCCGCCGAACGGGAAGCATGCTCGCCGCGAACGTCGTCTGGAGCGGCGTGTGGCTCGTCCTGTTTTCCTTCACCCGAACTTTCGCCTTCACCGCGGTCACCATCTTCTTCGTCTCCCTGACGATCCCCGTCGTCCTCACGACCGCGAACGGCTTGCTCCAGATCCTCGCTCCGCCGGACATGCGCGGGAGGTTGCTGAGCATCTACCTGATGATCAGCTTCGGTGCGCAGCCGATCGCAGCCCTGCTTATCGGGATCGCGGCGGACGCCTTCACGCCGATGGGCGCCATCCTATTGAACGGGGTCCTGATGATCGTCGCTGCCGCGGCCCTGGTCGGCCTTCGGTCCGGACTCCTCTCCTGGGAGGCCCGAGCCACGATCGCGGGGGTCTCGGCCGGGCCGCCAGCGCGATAGGCGCTTCACGTTGCCGACGAGGGTCCGCTCCATGCCGGAACGAGGGCGAGGGCCAGCACGATTGAAAGCGCTGCGATGCTCCCGGCCCGAGCGAAGGGTGCCATGCGCATGATCCCCGACGCTTCAAAGCCGGAAAGGACCTACCAGTAGGGCACATCACGAAATGTGTTCATTCGTGTTCATCGCAGCCTCCTCATCCCGGTTCTAAGGGCTTCGAGGCCACCGGGCCCTGCTTGTCCAAGTCGGCCGGAAACTCTAATCGCCGCGGCCCTCATGTCGCGTCGTGGCCGCCCCGTTGGGCAAGCTCCTATACCTCTACGTCGGCACCTCCGATTTCGAGCGCGACCTGGAGTATTATACGAAGGTCTTGGGCGCGAAGGTCGTCTGGAACCAGCACGCGTTCGGCGCGAAGGTGGCCGCCCTTCGGCTCTGCGAAGGCACCCAGTATCTGCTTGCCGACCACCGAACCGCGCCGTCGATCCTGCCGCTCTTCGAGGTGAAGGACCTCAAGGCGAAGGCCAAGGAACTCCGATCGCGCGGGTGGAAATCCGAAGGTCGCTCCTTCGAGGTCCCTCCAGGCCCGTGCGTGGTCTTCAAAGATCCGAGCGGGAACGAGCTCGGCCTCCTGGAGAACGTGCGACCGAACGTGATGGGCGAAGGCTTTGAGGACTAGGACGGCCCTTGGCCGTCGTCACGAGGTGAGAAAATGGGAATGTTCGAGCACCCGAACGCGGCCCTCGTCGAGCGACTGTACGCGGCATTCGACGCGGGTGACAAGGAGGCCCTGAAGAAGCTCATCGCGGAGGACGCGGTGTGGCACGTGCCCGGCTCGACCGAAATCTCCGGGGATCACCGCGGACACGAGGCGGTCTTCGCTTACTTCCAGAAGCTCACGGAGTTGAGCGGCGGGACATATCGGGCGGAGCTCGTCGACGTCCTCGCGAGCGACATGCATGCTGCGGCATTGGCCGCCGCAATCGGTGAGCGCGGAGATCGGGTCCTCGAGCAGACGTATCTCCTGTTCCTGCGGATCGAGAACGACCGGATTGTCGAAGCTCGGTTGTTCAACGAAGACGAGGAAGCGTTCCAAGCGTTCTGGTCCTAAGGGCGCGTGAGAAGCATGGCGGCAGCAGCTCCCTCGCGGCCGAACGAAATGTCTGTTCGTCGCTAGCCGAAACTGTGACCGACCCCGCGGGAACTCGCTCAACAAACCCCGCGGAGGCTTTGTGGTCTCCATGATTGCAGACTTGCAGAATGCGTACGTCAACGCAGTGGAACGGGTGGGAGTCAGCACGGTCAACGTAAGCACGGCGCAGGCCCCGTATGGGCCTTCGTTCGGGCGAGCGTGGCCGCGACGGGGATTCGGCTC
>DATGWB010000004.1:0-55849 GCA_035299725.1 Thermoplasmata archaeon | reverse complement strand
GTCTGTCCGGCCGTGAGGGAGACTTTCTCTTCCTTCAGGTCCAGTTTCACGGCGTAGTGGCCGACCGCGGGCGGCTCGGGCTTGGACTCCGACCTCGCCTCGCGCTTCGAGAGATCGTCGAGCAATCCCATGCCATCACAGCCCCAGGTAACCGAAAATCCCGTGGAAGACGCCGGGACCGTATCGCATGATCAGGTAGATGACGAAGCCCAGCGCGCCGATCGCAGCGATCCCGAGGCCCGTAATCAACACGACCTTGGAATACTCGTCCGACGTGGGCCGACGCGCCATCTTCAGGACGCGGCCGTAGCGGCCCTTCCCGAGGCGTTTCGCACGCTCCTCGATCCGCCGTTGAACCTCCCAGCTCCGGTCCACGATGTCCGCCATGGCCTCACCGCACGATGTCGACCCCGCCGTGGGAGCGCACGTGCTCCCCCGGGCCCAGGATCTGCTTCGATCGCACGCCGGTCAGGATGAGCATGACCCGCAGCTTGTGCTCCAAGCTCGGGTCGACCGCGGCGCCCCAGATGATCCGCGCGTTCGGCGCAATGCGACCCTGGACGATCTCGGCGACCTTCTCGGCCTCGGCGACGCTCATGTCGTTCCCGCCCGTGACGTTCACGAGGGCTCCCGTCGCGGCGCTGATGTCGACGTCGATCAGGGGCGAATTGATCGCCTCTTCGATCGCCTCCTCCGAGCGGTTGTCCCGATCGGACTCGCCCAGGCCGATCATCGCCACCCCGCCGCCCTTCATGATCGTCTTGATGTCGTTGAAGTCGAGGTTGACGAGGCCGGGCTTCGTGATGATTTCCGTGATCCCTTTGATCGCGCGCATCAGCACATCGTCCGCGACCTTGAACGCCGCATTCAGCGCCAGACGCGGGACGAGTTCAAGGAGTTTGTCATTCGGGATCACGACGACCGTGTCCGCGAAGTTCCGGAGCTTCTCGAGGCCGTACTCGGCGTTCTCGGCTCGGATCGCACCCTCGGCCCGGAACGGGAACGTGCAGATCGCGATCGTGAGGGCGCCCGCCTCCTTCGACAGCTGGGCGAGGACCGGGGCGCCGCCCGTGCCGGTCCCGCCGCCGAGGCCGCACGTGATGAAGACCATGTCCGCCCCCTGGACGACCGAGCGGAGTTCGTCCGCCGCCTCGCGGGCGGACTCCTCGCCGACTTGGGGGAGCGCTCCGGCCCCAAGGCCGCGCGTGACCCGGCGTCCGAGGAGGAGCTTGTGAGGCGACCGGACGATGAGGAGATGCTGGGCGTCCGTGTTCGCGGCGAAGAGCTCCGCCCCGACGATCCCGGACTCGACGAGCCGGTCAATCGTGTTGCAGCCGCCCCCTCCAATGCCGACGATCTTGATGTTCGTCCTCAGGCTCGCGAGGATCCGTTCGAGTTCGGCGTCCTCCGCGCCGACGCCCATCGTCTGCGTGGGGGATTCAGGAAGCCGCGGCTGAACGCCCGAACGACTCACGACTTCCCTGACAATGGAATCCATTTTTCGGCCTCCGGCTGCCCGAGGAAGCGAATGAAGCAACCGCGACATTCACGTAAAGGAGGAGGATTAATAAATGTTTCCGGGTTCGCGACAGCCTCGTCGCCTCCGTGGATGGCCACGGTGGCAATTCAGCGGATGACGTCGACGCCGACGCGGGCCTTCTCCTCCGAGGGATCTCGTCGTCCGACAATCTGTTTCGACTTGACGCCGGTCGCGACGAGCATGACGCGCAACGTGTGTTCGAGCGACGCATCGACGGTCGCGCCCCAGATGATCCGCGCGGTCGGGGAGACCTTCGATTGGACGACCTCGGCGACGCGCTCCGCCTCGGAGATCGTCATGTCGTTCCCGCCCGTGACGTTGATCAGCACGCCGTGCGCGGTCGACACATCGACCTCGAGGAGCGGAGAGTTGATCGCCTCTTCGATCGCCTCGACGGCGCGGTTGTCGCCGACGGCCTGGCTCTCGCCGAGACCGATCATCGCGACCCCGCCGCCTTTCATGATCGTCTTCACATCGTTGAAGTCGAGGTTCACGAGGCCGGGCTTCGTGATGATCTCCGTGAGTCCCTTGATCGACCGCATGAGGACCTCGTCCGCGAACTTGAACGCAAGGTTCAACGACTGACGCGGCACCAGGTCGAGCAATTTGTCATTCGGGATTGTGATCACCGTGTCGGCCGCGTCGCGGAGCCGCTCGAGCCCCCATTCCGCGCTCTCCATCCGGAGCTTTCCCTCGCCCCGGAATGGCAGGGTCACGACCGCGATCGTCAGGGCGCCCATCTCCTTCGCGAGCCGGGCGACGTAGCCGCAGCTGCCGGTGCCCGTACCGCCACCGAGGCCGCACGTCACGAACACGATGTCCGCGCCTTGGACGATCGCGCGCAGCTCCTCTTCGGCCTCCCGCGCGGCTTCCTCGCCGATCTGCGGCAGCGCCCCGGCCCCGAGGCCTTTCGTGATCCGACGACCGAGCAGGACCTTCTTCGGGGAGGCGATATGGAGCAGGTGTTGGGCGTCCGTGTTGCACGCGTACAGCTCGGCCCCGACGATCCCCTCGTTGTAGACGCGGCCGATCGTGTTGCAGCCTCCACCACCGAGGCCGATGATCTTGATGTTCGTCCGCATCTTGCTGAGCATCTCTTCGAGCTCGGCGTCGACCCGGCTGTCTTCAAATGCGGGGGCACTCCCTTCCCGGGCGAGAACGTCCTCTAACATCGAATTCATTGCGACACCTGCAGAGCCTGCGAGTTCATCCCATCCCGCAAGATGGCCGCGTATCCGGCGGACGCTATTTAAAAGTTGTCGGACGAACGTCCGCCGCGTTGACAAACACGAGCGAATCGTCCTCGATCCGCATAGGTCACTCGAAGAGCGCGGCCTTCGATGCCTTGCGGACGGCGTCGACCGCTTCCCCCGGTGCGGCGACCATGACGACCCAGTCGACGACTTGCCGGACCTGCAGCGCGCGGCCGAGCGGACTCACTTTCGAGAACGGTTTCACGTCGCCGTCGTCGAAGATGGGGACTTCCGTCTTCGCGATGCGAGGTTCGCTCAACAGGAGTTCCGGCAGCGGGACGTCCACGATGACCTGGCCCGGCTTCAGCCCGGCGCGCCGCGCGATACGGTCCTCCACGCGTCGGCGCTCGTCCGGATCTTTGAACGATGCCAGGACGGCCCGCGTGGCGTCGGTGAGATCGTCTCGGTCCGAGGCGAGGACGCGCTTGTAGAGCTTGCGATACTTCAGCCGCAGCGCGATCTCGCGTTGGAGCGGCCCCTGATGGACGAGCCAGTTCAGAAGCTCGTGG
The DNA here is from genome assembly GCA_035299725.1 of Thermoplasmata archaeon. Lineage (GTDB taxonomy): Archaea > Thermoplasmatota > Thermoplasmata > RBG-16-68-12 > RBG-16-68-12 > RBG-16-68-12. The sequence goes on along the minus strand of DATGWB010000004.1, from coordinate 52,547 downwards.
TCCACCATCTTCTGGATGTCCGCGATCGGTGCGTCCGACCGCTCCACGGCGCGCGCGAGCATCTCCTCGGCAATGCGGACGGTCTTGTGGAAGTACACGGAGGAGTACATCAGGCCCCGCGCGACGAGCATCCCCTCCAAGGCCGGGAGGCCCTTCCGATCCAGGGCGAGCTCGCCCCGGTGGGTGCGGAGCGTCTGCAAGAGACGGGAGAAGTCGATCGTCCCGTGGGAGGCGCCCGTGTAGTGCGCGTCCCGCATGAGGTAGTCGATCTGGTCCGCATCCATCGGGCTGTGGATAATCTGCGCGAGGTACCGTTTCGACTCCTTCCGGCCTCCGGGCACGAGCAGCCCCGCGCCTTTCTCCGACGGCCCGCGGATCAGGTCGGCAACCGCCGCGGGGCTCACCCCGTGCGTTTCGAGGACCTCGTGAATCCGCTTGACGTCCGGGAAGGCACTCCGATCCTCCGGGGACACGTTGTCGTCGTGGCCTGTGATAATCCGCTGGGTCAGGTGCATGTGGTCCACCGCGAGCTCGCGGCTCAGGACATGTTCCAAGGTATGGGAGAACGGACCGTGCCCGACGTCGTGGAGGAGGCCTGCCGCTTGGACGAGCTTTCGTTCTTCGTCCGGGAGGCCGAGCGCGCGTGCCATCTCCCCCGCGACGTGGCCTACCCCGAGGCAATGTTCGACCCGAGAATGATTCGCCCCCGGGAACACGAGATACGTCAGGCCGAGCTGCCGGATCGAATTGAGTCGCTGCAGCTCGAGCGTTTCGAGGAGGTCGAGAGTGAGCGGATCGAGGCGGATCGTCCCGTGGACCGTGTCCGTGATCGTCTTCAGATCCGCCATCCGACGCAGCAGCCCATGCCTCCATATATACATTCGGCGAGACCGTTCGACGGATCATCTGCCGAATCGCGCCGCGGATGAACGTCGCGACTCGAAGCGTCGACGGAAGTCCGTCTTACGCTTTCGACAATTGAGCGTAGTCCAGGCCTCGGAGCATCGGGTTGAAGTAGTAACCACTGACCCACGCGCGCTCGACATGGAAGCTCGTCACCTGGAAGACCCACAAGTACGGCACGTCATCGAGGACTGCGCGGGCGGTCAGGTCGAGGAATTCCTGCACCCGCGTCGTCTCATTCAACTCGCTCGAGGCGGCGTCAATGCGGGCGTCGAGGGTCGCGTTGCGATATCCGATCCAAGTGGGATACGCGCTCCCGGTTCGAAGGAATGGCACGACGGAATCCAGCGGATCGGCGAAGCGAGGCGCCCACGACAGGAGGGCGAGCGGGAGCCCGCCGTCATGCAACGCCCGGTTGTACGCGCCCGAGTCGAGGAATCGGACGGCCACCAGGATGACGCCCGGAGAACCCTCGCGCGAGTGCAGCGCCTCGAGGCCCTGAGCCAAGAGGCGGCACCCTTGTTCTTCGTACGCGCTCCCCGCGCGGTAATACAGCGTGAGGTTGAACCCCGACACCCAGTACGGTGTGGCGTTCAGCTCGGTCGCGGCTCTAGCCAGGTCGAACGGGAACAGGGGGATGCTCGCGTTGTATCCCGGAAGGCCGAGCGGAACCGGTCCGCGGGGTTGCAGTCCCGCATCGTGGGTCACGTTCACGAGGAAGGCACTGTAATCGAATGCGTACGTGAACGTCCTGCGAACGTGGACGTCCGCAAAGAAGGTCGCCGGGACTGTAATTGGGTCCGGCGTCGCGGTGAGGTTAATCCTCTGGTTGTACCCGAAAAACGATACGCCGAAGGCGGGGCGGTCTTTCGCGATTCGCAAGGTCGGGAATTTCGGCGTCCCGTCCGAGTTCATCACGTCCCACTGGTGGTCCCGATCGATCGAGGCCGTATCCACGTCCCCGGCGAGGAGCAGGAACTCGCGGCTCACCACGTCGCGTACCGGAAGGAGGTGGACAGCCGGGCTCTTGGCAGGGCCTCGCCAGGATTGATTGAATCGCGTCAGCACTATCGCTTGGTTCGGCGACCACGACGTGGGGGCGAGGGTGAACGGTCCGCTCCCGCAGTCCGCACCCCGAGCCAAAATGGAATTCGGGACGCCCCATCGGACGCCTCCGTTCCTTCCCACGCAGGCCTGTGACAGGATGGACCCGACCGTGGAGGCGAGCAACGGCAGGAAGGCGGAATATGGTCGCAGGAGATGGAAGACGACGGTGTAGTTTCCGGTCGGCTCCACGGTGGAGTTGCTCACGGCCCACGCGATCGAGACGTTCAGCGACGTCGTGTCCCACGACGGTTCCGGCGGCAAGCCTGCGCTCATGTAGGCTGGGACCGCAGATCGCACTGGGAAGGTCGCGTTCGCCCAGTCTCCGATCGTGCAGTTCTGCTTTCCCGCGATCGACGGATTGCAGTCCGCGTTCGCGAACGTGCTGATGAGATTGGTCATCAGACCTTCGAGGATCCGCGAAGGTCCGTCGGCCGGGTGGATGGCGAGCAGCCGCCGGAACGAGCTCGAGACATCCCTCGCCGTCATGGGCGTCTGATCGTGGAACATCACGTCGGTCCGCAGCTGGAACGTGTAGTTCCTCCCGTCGGGCGACGTACCGTTGTTGGCCGTCGAGGGGACTTCAGTGGCGAGGCGAGGCACAAGCGGATCGACGCTCTCGCTCGCGGACGGAACCGCGATGAGCGTTTCGTACACATTCTGGAGGACCTCGCCACCAGCGGAATCGTTGTCGATCGCCGGCTCGAGCGAATCCGGCTCGTGCGCGTTCGCCGCCGCGAAAATGCCGGGATACTTCAACTGGGCCAGCGGAGCGCCGGGAACGATGCGCACGGTGTAGCCCGCGGACTTCGCGAACGCCCCCGACGCCACGGTCAATTGGATGAAGTACGTCCCCGGAGAGGAGAACCGGTGGCCCGTCTGGCCGACCTCGAGGGCCGTCCCGGTCGTGTTCGCCGTCCCGTCTCCCCACGAGTAGCTGAAGGAAAACAAGGAGGCGTTATCGGCGGCGCTCACGACTGAGTACGCTCCGCCGCGGGAGACGTTCGATGCGTTGTTCCACGACCATACGTACGCCCATGAGGCATTTCCGCTGAAGCGGATCTCGGAGCCGACCGTTGCGCCGGACCGGTTTGCCGTGAGCACCGCGAGACCGTTTGTTCCGACACAGGTCACCGCACACCCGGAGGGCGATGGCGGGCTTGCGGGGACCGCGCCGTCAGACGGAGCCGAGCGCACATGAATGAACAGGAGCCGGTCGTCGTTCGTCGCGACGCCGCCCTTGCCGTCGCTCACCGTGAGGACCCCGGTGTACCAGCCTGGCACGGCATAGGCATGGGAATCCTGGGTCCCCGATCCGGTTCCGCTATCACCGAACTCCCAGGAATAGCTCAGCGCATCCCCGTCGGGGTCGGTCGCATGCGCGGTGAAAACGAGCTTGGTGGGCGACGCGCTCACGATGGCAGTGTCATCGCTCACCGAGACGTCGGTGATGGACGGCGGGCGGTTGGGCTGGCGGACGGCGATGGCGAACGCGGTGATCGTGAGGAGAGCCACGACCACGACCGCGGTGATCCGGCCCCAAGGCCACCGCTTGGGGGCCTCGGGCCCTGGGGGAACAGGAACGCGTCCTGCCTCCGCGTCCGTCTCGGGCTCCATATAGATTCCCTCCGGACCGGAATTCGTGGAAAGGGGGAGTCGACTCTAATAGTTTATCTGACGAAACTCGAACTCGGATGTAGGACTCCAGGTTCCATCGACCCGTAGTCCGGGAGAGACGCAGCGGTTTCCTCTCATCGTCTCGCACTCAGTTCGCTTCGACGCGGTGCGTCTCCAAAGTTTCAATTACGCTGCGTCGGTTGGGCGGGCGACGCCGGGGTGACAGAGCGGCTAATGTGACCGACTGCAGATCGGTTTCCAGAGGGTTCGACTCCCTCCCCCGGCATCTTCGCGTCCCACGGCCTCCGGCCTCTCGACTCGCAGCGAGACTGATTTCGTAACTGGTGCGAACCGAACCCGGTCGGGAGGACCTCGAAGATGAGGGACCCGCGCACGTTCTTATAGCGACCATCCTTTTCATCGAATGTCGGTGACGGAGTCGGCCTAGCAATGCGGGTCTTCGAGAGCATCCTCGACACGATCGGGAACACGCCCCTGGTCAAACTGCCCAAGATCATGGCGGGCGTCCCTTGCCTCGCGCTGGCAAAGCTCGAGATGATGAATCCCGGCGGGAGCGTGAAAGATCGGATCGGCGAGAAGATGATTGCGGACGCGGAGGCGAAGGGGCTGTTGAAACCCGGCGGAACGATCATCGAGCCCACGAGCGGGAACACCGGCCTGGGCCTCGCGATGGTCGCCGCGATTAAGGGCTACCGCGTGGTCTTCACGATGCCGGACAAGATGAGCCGGGAGAAGATCGACCTCCTGAAGGCCCTCGGGGCCCGGGTCGTCGTGACGCCCACGGCGGTTCCGCCCGAGCATCCGGATTCCTACTACCGGGTCGCCGAACGGATCCATCGGGACACGCCGAACTCGATCTTGCCCAACCAGTATGCGAACCAAGCCAATCCCCGAGCCCACTACGAGACGACGGGCCCGGAAATCTGGCGGGACACCGACGGGACCGTCACCCACTTCGTCTGCGGGATGGGGACCGGCGGCACGATTTCCGGCGTGGGCAAGTTCCTCAAGGAAAAGAATCCGAAGGTCCAGGTCATCGGGGTCGACCCGCTCGGATCGATCTTGAAGGACTTCTTCTACAAGAAGGAACCCATGAAGGCCCACACCTACAAGATCGAAGGGATCGGGGAGGACTTCGTGCCGGAGTCGACCTGGTTCGACACGATCGACGAGATTATCAAGGTGGGCGACAAGGAGTCGTACCTCATGACGCGCCGCCTCGCCCGGGAGGAAGGCGTCCTCGCGGGGAGCTCGAGCGGCGCCGCCGTCGTCGCGGCCCGGCGGATTGCGGAGACGCTCGATCGGGACGATGTGATGGTCGTCCTCTTGCCGGACACCGGCGAGCGCTACCTCTCGAAGGCACACAACGAGGAATGGTTGAAGGAGCAAGGCTACCTCGAAGAACCGGTCGCGCCCCTCATGACGATCCTCCGGGCGAAGGAGCGAACGATTCCCGGCGTCGTCACGATCGACATCGCGGCGAAGGTCCGGGAGGCCGCCGACATGATGCGCCAGTACAACGTGTCCCAGCTCCCTGTCATGGACACGGGAATCCTCGTCGGCAGCCTGCGGGAGGAAATCCTGATGAAGGCCCTCCTGGAGAACCCGAAGCTCTACGACGATTACGTCGCCAAGGTGATGGACAAACCGTTCCCCGTCGTCGAGCCGGGTGCAGACCTCGAGCAGGTCTACAAACTCTTGATGCGCGGCAATCCCGCCGTCATCGTGGGCAAGGAGAACCGGCTCGAGGGGATCATCACCCGCATCGACGTCATCGAGTACCTCGCGGGCCGCGCGTAGCAAGCTTATTTACGGCGGGCGTGCGACTCCGTCCCCGGCGATTCCATGCGCTTTGCCACGAAGGCCATCCACGTCGGGCAGGAGCCGGATCCGCGGACGGGCGCGGTGACCGCGCCGCTCTACCTGACCTCGACGTATTCCCGAAAGACGCAGGACGAGTATGCGTACGCGCGCTCCTCGAACCCGACGCGGGAGGCCCTGCAGAAGAGCCTTGCGGGCCTCGAGGAGGCCAAGTATGCCCTCTCGTTCTCGAGCGGCATGGGGGCCATCACGACGTCCCTCACACTCCTGAAGAAGGGAGACCACGTCGTGGTGACGGACGACTGCTACGGCGGAGTCTACCGGATTTTCACGCGAATCATGAGCAACTACGGGATCGAATCGAGCTTCGTCGACCTGCGCGACCTCGTCGACGCCGAGGACGCCTTCCGGCCGGAGACCCGGATGTTGTGGACCGAATCGCCGACGAACCCCTTGATGAAGGTCGTCGACCTCCGCGAACTCGCGGTCATCGCGAAGGCGCATGATGCGATCAGCGTGTGCGACAACACGTTCGCGTCGCCGGCCCTGCAGAATCCGCTGGCCCTCGGGATCGACTTGGTCGTCCACAGCACGACGAAGTACCTGGGCGGCCACGCGGATCTCCTCGGCGGAGCCCTCGTGATGAACCGGGACGACCTCCACGAGAAGCTCAAGTTCTCCCAGAACGCGCTGGGCGCGATCCCGAGCGCCTTCGATTGTTGGCTCACGCTGCGCGGGATCAAGACGCTCGCGATCCGCATGGAAACGCACTGCGACAACGCGGAAGCGCTCGCGAAATTCCTGAAAGGCCACAAGGCGATCGCGAAAGTCCACTACCCCGGTCTGCCCGACGACCCGGGCCACGCCATCGCGAAGAAACAGATGCGTCGCTTCGGCGGCATGCTGAGCTTCGAGGCCCGCGATCCGTCCCGGATCGTCGAGCGGCTCAAGCGCCTCGAGGTCATCGTGCCGGCCGAGAGCCTGGGGGGCGTGGAATCCCTCATTGAACACCCGGCCTCGATGACCCATGCCAGCGTGCCGAAGGAACAGCGGGAGAAGCAAGGCATCACGGACGGCCTCGTGCGCTTCTCGATCGGACTCGAGGACGTTCACGATCTAACGGAAGACCTCGAACGGGCGCTCGGCTGAGGAACCCAGCGGGCGATGCCGCGTCGTCGGGATCGGCGCTTTCACGGTGGCCGCGCGGGCGCTCATCCCGAACGCGACTAGGCCGTAGCCGACCGCAGCGGCGGCGGGCAGCAACCCACCTCCGAGGCTCCATGCCTGAACGAACGCGGTGGCCCCCGGACTCTGGAGGATCGTCACCGTCGTTACGGCGGCAACGGCGAAGAGGATGAGTGCGCCGAGGTCCGTGAGAAATTGGAAGCGAGGTTCGAGGGAGCGAGCGACGCGGCCAAAGATAATTCCATGGAGGGCGAGGATCGGCACAAGCGACCAGCCGGCGAGGCGCAAGACGGACCAAGATGCGATGAAGATCCATGCATCCGCCGATGCGATTGCATGGTACTGGAGCAGAAGAATGACGACCGTCGCGACCGCCACGAGCAGGGTGAGCGAGAACGCCCTCCATGCAACGATGCCGTTGGAATCCGTGGGCTGCCGGGCCCGGAGGTCCCGCAACCCGGCCCAGAGGTTCGGCCACGCCGAAACATAGACGACCACCCCAATCCATGCAAGGATAACGTCCCCGTAAATGGACTCGGAGCCTGGAAGCGAAACGATCCATCGACCGACGGCGAGCGAGAACCCGAATAGGGCGACGCTCGCGGCTAGAAAGAGCGCGCCTCGTTGGAGTGCGCGGGCCCCAGAGGTGCGAACCGCGGACGTCTGCCGCGAGGGATTCCAATCTTGCATGATTGTCCCAGCATGGCGGACCGAGGGTCCATAAGACTTGCGCATCAAGAGTCAGCACGATTTGACAAACGGAGCACCGCGAGGCAGTGTCGTCGTCGACCTTCAAGAACCTTAATACCCGCCGCCCAGATGCGGACCGCGCGATGCCCATCCGAGTGTACAACACGTTGTCGAGAACGAAAGAGGAGTTCGTTCCGCTCCAGGCGAACCGCGTCTCGATGTTCGTCTGCGGCCTCACCCCGCAGGACGAGACGCACATGGGCCATGCGAAGACGTACGTCGCGTTCGACGTCGTCGCGCGCTTCCTCCGGCACAAGGGATTCCACGTGTTCTACCTCCAGAATGTCACGGACATCGAGGACCGGATCATCGAGAAGATGCAGAAGACCGGACGGGAGTGGAAGGACATCGTCAACCAATATTTCGGCGAATACCTCGAAGTCATGGATGCCCTCCGCTGCAATTCGGTCGACGTCTACGCCTTCGCGACCGATTACATCGACGACATCATCGCGCAGATCCAGGGATTGGTCAAGAAGGGCCACGCATACGTCGCCGAGGACGGCAGCGTCTACTACGACACGACGACGTTCTCCGGCTGGGGCAAGCTGAGCGGACAGAAGGTCGAATCGCTCCGACCCGGGGCCCGGATCGCCATCGAGGAACGGAAACGGCGTCCCGCCGACTTCGTCCTGTGGAGGGCGCGGAAGCCGGGCGAGCCGGCGTGGGACAGCCCGTGGGGCAAGGGCCGGCCCGGATGGCACATCGAGGACACGGCGATCACGATCCGACACTTCGGACCGCAGTACGACCTCCACGGCGGGGCGACGGAACTGATGTTCCCTCATCACGAGGCGGAGATCGCCCAGGCCGAAGCGTACACCGGGATCACGCCCTTCGTGAAGTACTGGATGCACGGCGGGATGGTCACCGTGAAGGGCGAGGAGATGCACAAGTCCTTGGGCAACTACTGGCCCGTGAAGGCGGCGTTGAAGCTCTACGAGCCCGGGGTGATCCGTTTCTTCCTGATTAACGTCCAATACCGCGGGCCGATCGATTTCGCACCGGAGCTCCTCGATGAGGCGAAGCGTTCATACGAGCGGCTTCGCGAGACGACACGGACCCTCGAGGCAGAACGTCGCCGAGCGCCCGCTTCCGGGAAGGGCGATCGCTCGCTCAACGCGTCGACGGCGAAAGCCCTCGCCGACTTCGACGCGGCGATGTCGGACGATTTCAACACCCGCGAGGCCATCGCGGTGATCTTCGATTACGGACGCGCCGTGAACAAAGCCATCGAAGCCGGCGTGGGGCGGGCTGCCCTCGACGGTGTCGCGCAGGCGTTTGTGACGTTCGGGGAGGTGTTGGGAATCCTCCAGCCGACCGCCGAAGGCGGAGACCAAGTCGATCGCCTGCTGGACCTCATCGTGGAGTTGCGCGAGGAGGCACGCAAGCGCAAAGACTTCGCCGCCGCGGACCGAATCCGAGACGCGCTCGCGGCGCTCGGAGTGGTCCTCGAGGACACCCACGACGGCGTCCGGTGGAAGCGAAAATAGGCTCCCGACCGGGCTTGGATTTCCGCCCCTCCATCCGACATTCTCGGTTGCGAGAACGAGGGGGTTCAAAGGGCCGTGCTACAGTATTTAAAGAATCGATGCGAAAAGAACCTCCCCCGCGGAGGGCTGTTTTCTCCATAGAAACTGGCCTCCGAACGTTTATAACGGCCCGCCGTATACTTGGACCGTCCCTCGGGATGGGGTGCGAGAGGGCACCGAAACACGCTCTGAGAGGTCACGGAATAGATGGTAGAAGAGACCGCCTACGACGCCGGGCAGATCCAGGTCCTCGAAGGCCTACAGGCGATCCGAAAACGGCCTGCGATGTACATCGGCTCCGTCGATGCGCGCGGCCTCCACCACCTCGTCCACGAGGTGGTCGACAACTCGATCGACGAGGCGATGGCGGGCTTTTGCAAGGAGATCCAGGTCACCTTGAACGCGGACGGGTCCGTCACGGTGGCGGACGACGGCCGCGGGATTCCGGTCGACATCCATCCGAAGTACGGTGCACCGGGCGTCGAGATCGTCCTGTCGCGGATGCACAGCGGCGGGAAGTTCGAACGGAAGATGTATCGCGTGTCCGGCGGGCTGCACGGCGTCGGTCTCTCGGTGGTCAACGGCCTGAGCGAGTGGCTGGAGGTCCGCGTGAAGCGGGACGGCCAGGAACACCGGATGCGCTTCGCCCGCGGCAAGAAAACCTCGGACCTCGAGGTCGTCGGACCGGCGGAAGGCACCGGGACGATCATCACCTTCCTTCCGGATTCCGAGGTCTTCGAATCCATCGAGTTCGACTACGACATCTTGGCGACGCGCCTGCGGGAGCTGGCCTTCCTGAACGCCGGCCTGCGGATCATCATCGTGGACAAGGTCCACGACCGCGGAGACGTGTTCCAGTTCCAGGGAGGCATCGCCGAGTACGTCAAGTGGATCAACCGGGCGAAGAACCCGCTCCATCCGGATCCGATCCGGCTCGCGAAGGAGTCCGACGGCACCCTGGTCGAAGTGGCGATGCAATATCACGATGGCTACAACGAATCCATCTTCACGTTCGTCAACAACATCGACACGATCGAAGGCGGGACCCATCTCGTCGGATTCAAGGCCGGGCTTGCCCGCGGTTTCATAAAATACGCGAAGGACAACAAGTATCTAAAGCAGGGCGAAAGCCTCGAGGGCGACGACGCCCGCGAGGGATTGACGGCGATCCTTAGCCTCAAGATCCCCGAGCCGCAGTTCGAGGGACAGACGAAGATGAAACTCGGAAACTCCGAGGTCAAGGGGATCGTCGAGTCCATCGTGTATGAGAAGCTCACTGAGTTCTTCCTGGAAACGCCGAAGGTCGCCGAGATCTGCATCGGGAAGGCGGTCCTTGCGGCGCAGGCGCGCGAAGCCGCGCGAAAGGCCCGCGAGCTCACACGACGGAAGGGCCTCTTGGAGGGTTTCAACCTCCCCGGGAAACTCGCCGATTGCCAGGAGCGCGATCCGGCGAAGTCGGAGTTGTTCATCGTGGAAGGACCATCCGCCGGCGGATCGGCGAAACAAGGCCGTCGCCGCGAGTTCCAGGCGATCCTGCCCCTTCGCGGAAAAATCCTGAACGTCGAGAAGGCCCGATTGGACCAGATGCTGAAGAACGAGGAAATCCGGACGCTCATCACCGCGATCGGGGCGGGCATCGCCGAGGAGTTCAATCTCGCAAAGGTCCGGTACCACAAGATCATCACGATGGCTGATGCGGACGTCGACGGTCAGCACATCACGACGCTGTTGCTCACGTTGTTCTTCCGGTACACGCGGCCGCTCATCGATAGCGGGTTCGTGTACATCGCGCAACCGCCGTTGTACAAGATCAAGAAGGGCAAGGACCTCCACTATGCGTACACGGAGAAACAGCGGGAAGATTTTGCGAAGACACTCGGCGACAAAGGCGTCGTGTACCAGCGGTACAAGGGCCTGGGGGAGATGAACGCCGAGGAACTCTGGGAGACGACAATGGACCCCGCCCGGCGCCAACTGAAGCAAGTGACGATTGAGGACGCCGCGACCGCTGATGCGTTGTTCTCGATCCTGATGGGGGAGGCGGTCGAACCTCGCCGGCAATACATCCAGGAACACGCGAAGGAAGTCGTGAACCTGGACATCTAGGAGGAGCATGCCGGAAGAAGCCCAGGAGTCTCGTCCCCACGTCACCCGGCAACCAATCGAAGACGAACTCCACCGGTCGTACATCGACTACGCGATGAGTGTTATCGTCGGGCGAGCGCTACCCGACGTTCGCGACGGCCTGAAACCCGTCCAACGCCGCATCTTGTTTGCGATGAACGAGTTGGGGATGAGTTCTGGCTCCCAATACAAGAAGGCAGCTCGTGTAGTGGGGGAGACACTGGGAAAACTCCACCCGCATGGAGACCTCGCAATCTACGACGCTTTGGCCCGCATGGTCCAACCTTTTTCCCTTCGCTATCCGCTGATCGACGGTCAGGGGAACTGGGGGAGCACCGAGGACGACCCCGCGGCCATGAGGTACACGGAGTGCCGGCTCGCGAAGACCGCCGAGGCGATGCTCGAGGACCTGGAGAAAGAGACCGTCGACTGGATGGACAACTTCGATGGCACGCTGAAAGAGCCACTCGTCCTTCCCTCGAAGTTTCCGAATCTCCTCGTGAACGGATCGAGCGGAATCGCCGTCGGGATGGCGACGAACATCCCGCCCCACAATCTCGGAGAGATCGTCGACGCGCTCATCGTCCTGATCGACAACCCTCAGGCCGAGTTGATCGACCTGTACAACCCGGAGACAGGTCCGATCCGCGGCCCGGACTTTCCGACGGGCGGCATCCTTTACGGCGCGGACGGAGTCGCGGACGCATATCGGACCGGACGGGGGCTCATCCGGATTCGGGCGAAGGCGAAGTTTGAGGAAGCGGGCCACGACCGCGCCCGGATCGTCATCACGGAAATCCCGTACATGGTCAGCAAGGCCTCTCTCGTCGAGTCGATTGCCCTCCTGGTCAAGTCGAAGAAAATCGAGGGGGTCACGGACCTCCGCGACGAGAGCGATCGAGAAGGCATGCGAATCGTGTTGGAGCTAAAGCGTGACGCCGTCGAGGATGTGGTCCTGAATCAGCTCTACCATCACACGCAGATGGAGACCACGTTCGGCGTGATCAACCTCGCCCTGCTCGATGGACAACCGCGGGTTCTGCCTCTGAAGGATTCGATGCAGGCGTTCATCGATCATCGGGTCATCATCGTGCGCCGCCGCACGGAGTTTGACCTGAAGAAGGCACGGGAGCGGCTTCACATCGTGGAGGGCCTCATCACCGCGGTCGACCACCTCGACGAAGTGATTCGGCTCATCCGGCGCGCGCGGGACGCAGACGAGGCGCAGGCCGGCCTGATGAATCGCTATCTCTTGAGTGAGAGCCAAGCAAAGGCCATCCTCGGCATGACACTCCGCCAGCTCACCGGACTCGAGATCGAAAAGCTGCGCCAGGAGAAGACCGACTTGAACCATAAGATCGAGAGCCTCGAATCGATCCTGGCCTCCCGAGAGCGGGTGCTCGACATCTTGAAGGCGGAGTTCCGCGAAATCAAGGACAAGTTCGACGACGACCGCCGGACGACCGTCGAGCTCCAAGCCTACGACATGCAAATCGAGGACCTCATCCCCGAGGAAGACAACGTCGTGACCATCACGAACACGGGCTACATCAAACGGCTACCCGTCAGCGTGTACCGGAAACAACGTCGAGGCGGAAAGGGGGTCACGGGCATGGATACCAAAGAGGAAGATTACGTCGTCGACCTCTTCGTTGCTTCAACCCACGATTTCATCCTCTTCTTCTCGTCGAAAGGGAAGGTGTTCAAGCGGAAGGCCTTCAAACTTCCCGCCGCGGGCAGATATGCGCGAGGGAAGCCGGTTGTCAACCTCCTGGATCGCCTCGATCCCGATGAGAAAGTCGAGGCGATGATTCCGACCCGAGATTTCCCCCAGGACCGATTCCTCGTCTTCGTGACCAAACGGGGACGAATCAAACGGACCGGGTTCGCAGAATTCCAGAACATCCGGGAGAGCGGGATCCGGGCAATCAGGCTGAATGAGGGAGACGAGTTGATCGACGTACAGATCGCCGGGGGGAACGAGGAGATTGTCCTCGCCTCCGCCGGTGGATATGCCAATCGGTTCCCGATCGACGAAGTCCGTCCGATGGGGCGGCCCGCGGCGGGGGTCGCGGGGATGCGGGTCCGAACCGGAGACGAGGTCGTCTCCATGGCGCTGTCGACCAATCCGGAGGCCGAGTTGCTGACAGTCCTTTCGAGCGGGTACGGGAAGCGCACCACGACCTCCGAATACAGGAAGACCCGCCGGGGATCGAAAGGAGTCCGCACGACGAGTGCGAAATACGCGAAAGGGCACGTCGTCGCGGTGAAGGTCGTCCAACCGGAGGAGCATCTCCTTGTAACGACGAAAGCTGGCGTCGTGATTCGTTGCGCCGTCGCCGACATCAGCGTGAAGGGTCGCGCGACTCGCGGTGTGAGGCTCCAGCGTCTCGGCGAAGGCGATGAAGTCGTGGCGGTGGCTCGAGTTATTGAAGAAGAGGAACAGGACCGCGCCCTGAACGCGGGACCGCCGGTCGAGCCGTAAAGTCCGTCAAGACAATGTGACACCCAGGCCGGGCCGATCCGGAGCTATGAGCTCACCGTTCTCGAACCCTAGCCCCTTCGAAGGATCCTCGGCGAGGTTGAAGTGCGAATCCAAGTCGAGCCAACGAACGTTCTTCTGGCCAAGGGCGAAGGCGAGCGCCGCAGCGATTGAGATTTGCGGTTCCCCCATGCAACCGACCATCGTCGGGTAGCCGGCGGATTCACAAATCGTGTTCACATCGGTCGCGCGGCAGATGCCGCCATGTTTCATGAGCTTGAGATTCACCGCTTTCGCGGCGTTCGCCCACCGGATCTTCTTCGCGTCGTCCGCCGTGAGCACCATCTCGTCCGCCATGATCGGAATAGGCGAGGACTCGGTCAAGACGCGCATTCCTTCGAAATCCGTGGAAGCCACCGGCTGCTCGAATATCGAGACGTTCAGGTCCTTCGCAGCCCGGGCGAAGCTGAGCGCCTGGCTCCATGTGTACCCTTGATTCCCATCAACCCGGAGCTCGACTCCGGCGCCGACGGCCCCTCGAATGGCGCGCACCCGATCCAAGTCCGATTTCGGATCGCGGCCGATCTTCACCTTCAAGGCACGGAATCCCGCTTGGACCCACTGCTGGGCCCGTTCGACTGCGCTCCGAGTGTCCATGATTCCGATCGTCATGTCCGTGACCATCCGATCCCGGGTCGAGCCGAGATAGCGATGCAGTGGTACGCCCGCTTCTTGGGCAGCGAGATCGTAGACAGCGATATCGATCGCGGCTTTGACGGATGGGTTGCCTGGCAGGACCTTGTCCAACTTGTCGGCCACCTCGCGGGGCCGCTGGAACGCGAATCGTTCCAACGCCCGTGCCATGGACTTCATCGCGTCCATCGCGGACCGGACCGTCTCCTGAGTCACATCCGTCGGGGCGGCACTTCCGAGTCCGGAGAGCGAACCGGCGTGCACGATGACGAAGACGTTCTGTGCGACCGTTGAGGTCCCTTTCGCGATGGCGAACGGTTCCTTCCGAGGAAGATCCATCGCGGAGTACTCGAGGAAATCGATCCGCATCGGAATCGGACACCGGCACGGAACGATATCAAGGTGTCAGCCGGCTCAGCGTCGTGTGGTCCTTCGTCGGCCGCGGCGCGCGTCGCGTGACCACTTCGTCTTCGGATAGAACCGACAGAACGAGGTGAACGAGCATTGCGGACAACGCGGCCCGATCGGTCGACAGAGATCCTTCCCGAACCGGATGAACAATTCATTGATGTGGAGCCAGTACTCCTCCGGCACGGTCCGCATCAGGCGCTGTTCGGTGGCTTCCGGCGTCTTCGTCCGCACGAGGCCGAGCCGGTTGCTGACCCGATGGACGTGGGTGTCCGTCGGGATGCGCGGAACGCCGAACCCGTACACGAGGACGCAGTTCGCCGTCTTCGGGCCGACCTGAGGCAGTTCGATGAGTTCCTCGTAGGTCCGCGGCACGCTGCCATCGTACCGGTCGAGGAGGGTCTGGCTCACGTTCACGATCTGGAGCGCCTTCTGGCGGTAGAACCCTACCGGCTTGATCAGGCGTTCCACGTCGCCCGCGTCCGCGACCGCCAGTTCGGCCGGGGTATCGTACTTCGAGAAGAGCTGCCTCGACGCAATCTCCGTCATCTCATCGCGGGTCCGCTGGGACAGGATCGTGGAGATCAGGACCTTGAACGGGTCCTCGGTCTCCGCGACGATCTTCGCCAAGGCCGTCTCTCCCGCGTGGAGGTCGCCCCCGGGCAGGTATCGGCGGGACAGGTCCCGCACGATGAACCGAATGCGCTCACGGGCGGACGCCGAGGTGGTCAAGGGCCTCTCCCGCCGTGTAAATCGACCCCGTGATCAGGAGGATGTCGTCGACGCGCGCCGCTCGGAGCGCGGCGTCGATTGCCTCTCTCACTGAGGGGATGACGTGGGATTCCGCGAAGGGGCGAAAGGCCGCAGCGACTTCCTCCGCCTCGTACGCGCGATGGGTCTTCGGCCGGCAGGCGAACACGCGGGACGCAATCGGCCCTAAGGCCGCCGCCATGCCCGGGAGGTCCTTGTCGTTCAAGATGCCCGTGACCAGGATCGCCTTGCGACCAGGGAACGTTTCTGTCATCGAAGCGGCCAGGGCGATCGCGGCAGGGCGGTTGTGGGCCCCATCGACGACGACGAGGGGGGACTCGCGCACAATCTCCATCCGAGCGGGCCACCGGACGGACGCAATCCCGGAGCGGATCGCCTCGTCTGGAACCGTGAACCCGGCCGCGCGGAGCTCCTCGAGGGCCGCAACCGCGATGCCCAGGTTCTCCACCTGGAACGAGCCGAGTAATGGCGTATGAACATCGACAGATCCGAAGGACCCGCGCACCCGCACCGTCTGACCGTGGAGGTCGCCGGCCGTCCGCTCCGTGTGGACATCCCGTCCGACCACCGAGAGAGGCACGTGGAGCTCGCGGCATCTCCCTTCGATGACCGGGAGCGCTTCTTGGTTGACCGTAACGACGCGGGACGATGGTTTGATGATCCCGGCCTTCTCCCGCGCGATGCGCTCCACGGTCTTGCCGAGGTGTTCCGTGTGCTCGAGGTCCACCCGAGTGATGACGGACACGAGGCCGTCGACGACATTCGTCGCGTCCATCCGGCCGCCCATCCCGACCTCGACCACCGCGACGTCGACCTTGCTCTCCCGGAAGTACTCGAAGGCCATCGCGGTCGTGACCTCGAAAAACGTCGGATGATCGATCGCCCGCGTCGCGGTCATCGCCTGAATCGCCGGTTGCATGCCGGACCAGAGGCGCAACACATCGTCGTCGGCGATCGACACGCCGTCGACGCGGATCCGCTCGTTGAAGCGGACGAGATGCGGGGAGGTGTAGAGCCCGACGCGATAGCCCGCGGCCTGCAAGACCGACGCGGCATAGGCGCAGACGGACCCCTTCCCGTTCGTTCCCGTGACGTGCAGGACCTTCAGCCCGCGCTGCGGGTCGCCGAGGAGGGACAGGAGCTGACGGATGTTGTCCAGGCCGAGTTTGATTCCGAACCGCTCGAGTCGGTAGAGATGTTCCAGCGTCGTCTGATAGTCCATCGAAACGGCCGGAGCTAACGGGCGCCGCGGATTAAAGCTTGCTCGGCGTCGTGAAAATCTCAGTCCTTCGAAGCGGGGCCACAGCTATATATCGCGTATGGCAATCGTCAACGGAATGCATCCGGCCGAGCGCCTACGGGGGTTGAAGAGCCTCAAGCTCCAAGGCAAGACGATCGTCCTCGGCGTCACCGGGAGCATCGCCGCGATTGAGAGCGTGAAACTGGCCCATGAGCTCATCCGCCACGGAGCCGACGTCTACGCGGTGCTCACCCGATCGGCGACCGAGATCCTCCATCCCAACGCGCTGCAGTACGCAACCGGTCACCCCGTGGTCACGCAGATCACGGGCTCGATGGAGTACCTCGAGATGTGCGGCCGGGACGGAAAGGCGGACCTCCTCCTGATCGCGCCCTGCACCTCGAACACGATCAGTAAGATCGCGCAGGGGATCGACGACACCACCGTCACGACGTATGCGGCGAACGCGCTCGGTTCGGGCATCCCGATCATCGTCGCCCCCGCGGCCCACGAATCGATGATGGACAACCCGGCCGTGGTCGCGAACGCCCGGCGCCTCCAGGAGCTTCGCATCGAACTCCTCGAAGCGAAACGCGAGGAGGAGAAGGCAAAGATGGCGGACGTCGAGACGATCGTGGCCCATGTCATCCGCCGACTTGGTCCGAAAGACTTGGTCGACATGCGCGTGTTGGTCGTGGCCGGGTCCACCGTTGAGCCGATCGACGACGTCCGTGTCGTGACGAACCGGTCGACGGGCGGGACGGGAATCGAACTCGCCAAGGTCGCCTTCGAGCATGGCGCGAACGTGGAGCTCTGGCTCGGGAGACACGAAACCCCGGTACCGCCATGGCTCCCGTTCACGACTTTCGAGACGACCGCGGATCTCGTCTCGATGGCCGAGAAGGCGGATGCGGACGTCTGCGTCGTCCCGGCGGCGGTATCGGACTTCGCGCCGACAAAGAAAGGCGGCAAGATCTCCAGCCGCGATGGCGTCCTGAGCTTGGACCTGCAGCCGACGCCCAAGGTCCTCAATCGGTTCCGCAAGGGCGCGAAGAGGGCCCTCGTGGGGTTCAAGGCGGAGGCGGGCGTCAGCGAGGCGGACCTGAAGGCGCGCGCGATGGCCCTCGTCAAGGAGGCGGACGTCGATTTCGTCGTGGCGAACGACATCTCCAAGGTCAAGGGGGACACGACGTCCATCACGATCTTCGACCGCAAGGGTCGCTCGGAGACGTTCGAAGGATCGAAGGCCCTCGCGGCCGAGCGGGTGTGGCGGGCCATCCTCCATGGTGTCCCAGGGTGAGGCGTTCTGCCCTGGGCACGTCACGGCGTTCTTCGAGGTCCATGACGATCCGGATCCGCGGAAGAAGGGATCGCGCGGGGCCGGCCTTTGCCTGAACCTCGGGGTCCACACGGTCGCACGGGTTCGCGACGACGCGCGTACGTCGATTGACATCATCGTAAACGGGCGGCGCCAGAAGGCGGAGGTCACCCAGCGCGTCGCGCAGAAGGTCCTCGGCGGTCGGTCCGGCGAGGTGAAGATCCTGAGCGAGACGAACCTGCCGGTGTCTCAGGGGTTCGGCGTGAGCGCGGCCGCGGCATTGAGCACGGCACTCGCCCTCGACGATGCCCTCGGATCGAAGGTGCCGCGAGACGAGCTGGTCGCCATCGCCCACGAGACGGAGGTGGAGTGCGGCACCGGTCTCGGCGACGTGGTTCCCGCGTCCATGGGGGGAATGGACCTACGGCTCAAACCGGGAGCGCCCGCCCATGCCGAGGTGCGAACGTTTCCCGTCGAGGCGGACCTCTTGCTCGCGGTGATCGGCCCGGAAATGCCGACGAAGACGGTGCTTCGCGATCCGAGGAAGGTCGCGGCGATCAACCGGATCGGCGGGGCGCTCGTGGACGAGTTCTCCCGGAATCCGACGCTAGAGCGACTCTTCGAACTCGGCGCTCGCTTTGCCGAAGCAACAAGCCTCGCGGACAAACGGGTCCTCGAAGTGATTCGGGCCAGCCGCATGTTTGGGCGGGCGACGATGGCCATGCTCGGCAACTCGGTAGTCGCGACCGGGAACCGCGAGCAGCTGGCGACCTTGTACCTGAAATTCGGGACGCTGCAGCGCTGTGGCGTCGACAACGAAGGCGCGCGCGTCCTCTGATCACTTGCTCAAAGTGAAGAGCTGGTCGTCCCCGCCGACATCGAAGAGTCCGACTCGCGCGCCGGCATCGAGCCACCCGTGGGCGTAATTCACGTTCGCCAGGGCCTTCTCAAGTTCGCCTCGTTCGCGGAAATGTTTCGCGTCCTCGAAGTAGGCGCGGGCCATTCCGAGGAAGTCCTCCGCCACCTTCCGGAGGTGGGAGCGCGGAGGCGGGGCTAGCTTGACCTTCGCGAGTGCCCTCTCCGTGAGGCTGACATCCTTGTCGACCATCGCGCGAAGATCCACGCTCGTCCATCGGGCGCGATGCTAAAACCTTTCCCGCTCCCTGTCTGCGGGCCCGCGTCGGTCAATCCTCGATGACCTTGACGCTCTCTCCACCGTGACGGGTTTCCCGCGGACGCACTTCGACCATGAGCGGCATCTGGAGCCCGCCGCCCGTCATGATCGCCACGCCGATCGGGAGGCGGGAGATTTCCTCGGCCATCGCGGTCGTCAGCCCCTCGACGCTCGCGATGATCGCCTTCAGGTCGTTCGGGTTCGTGACTTTCAGGATGATTTGCGTGTTGCACTGGCTCAGGACGTTCTTGTCGACCTTCGCGGCCCGCTGCGTGATGACGACGAGCCCGAGACCGAACTTCCGGCCTTCCGAGGCGAGCGTTCGGAATACCTTCGACGACGCCGCCTGGCCGACCTGAGGACAGAAGTTGTGGGACTCCTCGACGACGAGCATCATTGGCGGGATCCGTCCGACCTTCCGCAGCTCGAACATCGCCGTCGCGAGGCGGTTCACGACGAGTTCCTGGATGTCCGGAGGGACACCTTTCAGATTGATGATCGTCGTCTTGCTCTTGATCACGAGTTCGTCGATCCGCGTGCCTTCCTTCGCGAAGATCTCGACCTCGCTCAGATATTCCAACTCGTCGATCAACGACGCATTCTGAGGGTCTTCTTCCCGCTCCAAGACGCGGATGATATCTCGGATCGTGTAATCCTTCGTCGCTTGGCGGAGCAGATCGAGGGCCTTTCGGAGCGCGGTGAGGTGCGTCCGGACCTTCGCGGACCCGGTGAGCGACAGGATGTCCCTCGCATCGAGGTTGCTCAACGTGAACTTGAGCGGGCGGCTCCCGGGATTGATCTTCGTGTCCGGGGAGAACACCTGGATGATGTCGGCGTAGGCGCGGGGCTCGACGTGGAAGCGACCGGAGCCCTCCCCGTGCTTCCCCTTCTCCTTCAGGGACGCGTATTCGCCGTGCGGATCGAGAATCACGCACGTCACGTGATGCTTCATCAACTCCTCGATCAAGACTCCGGCGACGTAGGACTTGCCGCCCCCCGTCTTCGCCAAGATCGACACGTGCTTCTGGACCATCGCGTTGATGTCGAGGTAGACCGGCACGTTGTGTCCCGCCAAGAGGCCGACATAGGCCCCGTGCTTCTTGTCCTCCTCCAGCCCGATGACATCCTGAATCGTGGACGTCTCGGCCTTGTACACCGGTTCGCCCGCTCGAAACGGGGTGCGGGGGACTTGCAGCAGCCCCCGATCGTCGCGATACCCGATCACGCTGACCTGGGCCGAGACCCGTTCCTCGACGTCGACGGGATCGCCATCCCCGATGAGTTGGGCGCGGTCGAGCGATAAGTCCGTCTTCCGCTCGATCTCGTCGACCCGGCCGAGCACGTGGCCGCAGGTCTCGTGGGACACCTGGACGAAGTCGTGCCGTTCCACCGCCTCGACGACCGAGCAGCGGAAAGACGTCGTGCCTACATCGCCGTAGATGACGCCAACAAATCCGTCGCCGTGGTGGGAGGAGGACTTAGAATGAGCGGCGGAATCCATCCGTGCATCCCATGCGTTGCGCGATAATCCGGCGTGCCGTTAAATATCTTTGTCCACGGAAGATAGACCTGCGTCATGAGACGATAAAAATCGCGAATGATATTCTTGAGCGGGGTTTTCAAGCCGCTATCCGGGCAATCGGTCTCACCCATGGTTCGCCCCGGACCGGACGCTTCTCTTCAGGTCGTGTTTGGGAGAGCATTTCTGTTGCAACTTCAACGTGGAGATCTCGAAACCGCCAAAGTGTTCGCCCGAGCATTCCTTCTGCGGACTGAACTGGATTCCAAGCGCTCGATCAGCGCTTCCGCGGCCGCGTAAGACGTTTCTGAATCGCGGAGATCGCGTCGAGACTGACCGTCTCCGCACCTCGAGTGCCATCGAGGACGACGAATCGACGAGACCGCGCGAGACGTTCGTAATTCGCGGCGACTTTCTTGAGGAACGAGAGGTCTTCAAACCGAACGAGATTCGACCGACCTTCGATGCGCTTCCGCGCCAACTCGGCGGGAACCCGTAGAAGAATTGTCAGGTCCGGAGGGAGCATCCACGATTCGCTCGCCCGCTGCAGGAATCGGATCGGATCATCCACGAGACCTTCGAGACGCGCCCCTTGATATGCGTACGTCGAATCCGCGTATCGATCGCACAGGACCAGCTCCCGCTTCTCGAGATGGGATTGGATTTCCGTCAGATGGGCCGCGCGATCGGCGAGGAACAGGAAGGATTCTGCGACGGCGCCGACCTCGCCGTCAAATGCGTGGCGCACCGCCTCGCCGAGCCACGTCCTTGTGGGCTCGCTCGTCAGATACACGCGGTGTCCTTGCGCCCGGAGGGATTTCGCGACGAGGCGACTCACCGTCGTCTTCCCTGAACCGTCGATGCCCTCGAAAGTCACGAACCCGTTGAGCACGTGCGACGACAACGAACGCGCGGCACATTAAACCGCCGTTGTCCCGTCCGAATTGTGGTCCCGCACAACGTTTTTATAGAGTCCGGCGGCTCCGTGGCCCGGGCGGCCGACGCCTCGGGGGCGGGTACGATTTCATGGAAGATCCATCCGGATATGCGCAGACTTTCCGACGGTGGCGACCGCGAAGCACGTTGTCGGAAGTGTCACGTGCGAATCGTCGTCCTGCCGGATGACCGCCGCCAAGGTTACTGTTTCGACTGTTACGATTCGCTCGAAATCCATTCGAAGATCGTGGTCTAGTCAGTGGCCTGTCCCATGAGCTCGCGGCGTCGCTCCTGTCGCTGCCGCTTCCACCGCTTCACGTCCGCTTCGATCCACGTGTTCGGTCGACCTTGCGCCCGGAGCAAGTCCACGTTCGGCTTCCATACGATGTCCCAGTACCGAAGGGCCTGTTCGACCTCGTCCGTGACTTCTTCCGCGGAGGGAGATCGATCCTCCACGGCCTTTGCTCCGACCTCCCACGCCCAGGCCTTGAGGTCCTCCAAGAGGGTCGACTTCTTCGCGCTTTCCCAGAGGAGGGTCGCGCCGCGAAGGACATCTTTCTCCTGGTCCCGATCGAAGACCGCCGTCACCCGTTCGCTCCCGCTCGCCCAGAAAGGACGATCCAGGCTGCCGCGCCAGCGGAGGCCGTGCCTTGCGAGAATTCGTTTGAAGGACTCCTTGTTCTTCGAGTAGGTTTCCCCTGGCATGTCGAAACGAAAACGCATGTGCCCTCGTGCACGCGGTCCCGCGTACATAACATTTCGCGCGGCGATATGGGCTATCGAGCGGTCGGGGACCGCCGGCTGACGAGCTTCAGTCGAACCACGGACATAGCGACGATCGCCAGACTGACCGCAGCCAGGAACGCGATTGCCGAGCCCGCGGCATTATTGGCGCGGGCCGCGTCATCGGCCAAGGTCGAGAAGAGATTGAACGCCGCATGCATTGCGACCGCGACGAGGTAGAACGGGAAGACGGCCCATGGGCGGCCGGAGAGCCAGGACTTGGCCAGCCCGTAACCCATCACCGCGGTCGAGCTCGCATGGAGAAATGTCGAGGAGAAAGACCGAACCGCGACCACGACGAGCGAGCCGGAGGGCCCGACGCCCGGGACGAGAAGGGCCGCGAGTGCGTAGACCAGATTCTCGGTCGCGGAAAACCCCAGGCCCGCGGCGGCGCCGTAGACGAGGCCGTCGGTCTTCGATTGCGTCTGCCGACGGCCCGCGGTCGCTCCGACCCCTTTCGCGGCTTCTTCCACGATCGGTGCGACGACGAGCGCCCCGATTGCCGTGCTCGGGTCCTGGAAACGCCGCGCGAAGAAATCGTTCAGAGACTGGCTTGAGCTGAGGACGAGGATGAACAAGACACTCAGGATGATCGCGATGATGACGCTGAACACGGCGCCCCATGCAAAGGTCTTCAAAACGGTCGGCCAAGGCTCGCGCCCGTAGCGCGGAGAGTTCCGGATCCAAATGAGGTAGACCAGCGGCAACGCGAAGGCCGCGATGAACAGGATGAGGAGAAAATAGGGGGAACTCGAGAGGTCCGCCATGCGCGTCCTCGGTCAGGTGTCCTTGGCCCGGGTGGTTCCCTGGCGTAGTTTCGCGTGGGCCGCCGCAAGCCGGGCGACCGGGACTCGGAACGGTGAGCAGGACACGTAGTTCAGTCCGATTTCGTGGCAGAACTCGATGCTCACGGGGTCGCCTCCATGTTCGCCGCAAATGCCGACCTCGAGATTCCGCCGAACCTTGCGACCCTTTTGGACGCACATCCGCATGAGCTGACCGACTCCCTCGCGGTCGATCGTCTGGAACGGGTTGCGCGGCAGAATCCCCTGCTCGATGTAATCCAAGAGGAACTTCGGCTCCGCGTCATCCCGGCTGTATCCCATCGTCGTCTGGGTGAGGTCGTTCGTCCCGAACGAGAAGAATTCGGCGTGGCGGGCGATTTCGTCGGCGACGAGCGCGGCCCTCGGGATCTCGATCATCGTGCCGAACTTGTAGTCCACGGAGATCCCCTCCCGGTCCATGACGCTCTTCGCCTCCTTCTCGAGCGCGTGTCGTTCGATCCGCAGTTCCTCGGGCAAGCCCACCAACGGAATCATGATCTCCGGGCGGACATCGACGCCTTCTTTCTTGAGCCGGCACGCCGCTTCGAAGATGGCGCGGACCTGCATCTCGGTAATCTCGGGGAACATGATCCCGAGGCGACAGCCTCGGAGGCCCAGCATTGGGTTCGTCTCGCGGGAACCTTTGACCGCCTCGAGGAGGCGTTCCTTCCGCGGCAGGAGGGCTTCGATCCCGGTCGCAACATCGGAACCGGCCTTGCGGACCTCGGCGATGAGCGCGCGATCCTCTTCGGAGGTCGCGGCCCGAATGAACGCGTCCGGATCTTCGCGCGCAATCCTCAATTTGGTCACCTGGACGAGCAGCGTCTCATATCGCGGCAGGAATTCGTGGAGCGGCGGGTCGATGAGCCGGATGATGACCGGGAGCCCGGCCATCTCCCGCAAGATCCCCGCGAAGTCTTCCCGCTGCATCCGACCGAGGTGCTCCAACGATCCGATGTACCGCCGGGAGAGGTCCTCGAGGTGGGAGTCCATTTCGGCGATCTGGCGTTCGAGATCTCGACGACGGTCGTTCGTGGCCGCCTCGAGTTGCTTGGCGGCCGCCTCGCGCTGCCGTTTGACCTTTCGGTACTCGGGCGCCGCGAGGATCATCTCATGGACGATCGGGAGCCGATCCGTCTCCATGAACATGTGTTCCGTCCGGTCGAGCCCGATTCCCTGGGCGCCGAACTTGCGAGCGCGCACAGCGTCCCGCGGATAGTCCGCGTTAGCCCACACCTGGAGGCTCCGCACCTCGTCCGCCCAGGCCAACAGATTCTGGAGGTCGACCTCCCGATCGAAATCCGGCTCGATCGTCCGAATCGATCCCGCGAAGACCTCTCCTGTGCCCCCGTCAATCGAGAGACTGTCACCCCGCCGGACCACCTTGTCGCCGACGCGGAACTCGGCCGCGTCGTAGTCGACCTGGATCGCCTCGCAGCCGGCGACGCAGGGGATCCCGAGACCGCGCGTGACGACTGCCGCGTGGCTCGTCGCGCCTCCCCGGGCCGTCAGGACCCCTTTGGAATGCAAGACCCCGTGCACGTCGTCGGGCGATGTCTCGACCCGGACCAGGATCACGGGCTTCCGTTCGTCCCGACCCAGCTTCTCGGCCTCGTCCGGATCGAAGACGACGGTCCCCATCGCGGCGCCCGGAGACGCGTTCAGCCCTTTGGCGAGGAACCGCCCGGATCGTTTCGCTTCCGACTTCGCCTTGTCGTCGAACTGCGGGAGGAGCAGATGGATCACGTGGTCCGGCTCAACTCGCAGGAGCGCCTCGTCCTTCGTGATGAGCCCCTCGCGGACCATGTCCAGGGCGATGCGCACGGTCGCCCGTGCCGGGGGCTTGGCCGCCCGGGTCTGGAGCATCCACAGCGCGCCCCGCTCGACCGTGAACTCGATGTCCTGCGCTTCCCGGAAGTGCTTCTCGAGACGGTCCGCGACCTGCGCCAGGTTCGAATACAGCTCGGGAGCGTCTCCCCGGAGCGCCGCGATTTTCAACGGAGTGCGCGTGCCGGCCACGACATCCTCTCCCTGGGCGTTCGGGAGATACTCCCCGTACAACTCTTTCGCCCCCGTCACCTGATTCCGTGTGAACGCCACGCCGGTACCTGAATCGGCTCCCATGTTCCCGAAGACCATCATCTGGACGTTCGCGGCGGTGCCCAGGTCGTGCGGGATCTTGTTGAAGGTCCGATAGTCCACCGCCCGCTTGCCGTTCCACGATCGGAAGACCGCTGCGACCGACTCTCGCAGTTGATGCATCGGGTCCTGCGGAAAGTCTTCCCCGACCTCCTGCCGGTAGAGCGCTTTGAATTCCGCGACAATCGCCTTGAGATCCGGGGCGCCGAGGTCGGTGTCCTTCTTGGCAGCGGCCCTTTCCTTGTGGCGCTCCAAGACGGTCTCGAAGCGGCGGGCATCCACGTCCTTGACGATTCGGCCGAACATCGCGATGAGTCGTCGGTACACGTCCCACGCGAACCGTTCATTTGCGGTCTGAGCGAGGGCCTCGACGGTCGTATCGTTGAGGCCGAGGTTCAGGACGGTGTCCATCATCCCGGGCATCGAGAGCTTCGCGCCGGAACGGACGGAGACGAGCAGCGGGTTCCCGGGATCCCCGAATTTTCGGCCACCTTTCGCCTCGACGGTGGACAGCGCCTCCTCAACCTGCTTCCACATCCCCGGCGGGAAGCGGCCCGTCCGTGCGAAGGCATTGCAGGCTTTCGTCGTGATCGTGAAACCGGGCGGGACGGGAAGGCCGAGACGGGTCATTTCCGCGAGGCCCGCGCCCTTGCCGCCGAGGAGGTCCCGCATGGAGGCGTTCCCCTCCTCGAACCCGTAAACATGCTTCGCCAGGCCGGATCCCCATCGTGGTAGTCCGGAGCTGATATAACAATCTTCGGAGCCGCATGGATTGCAACCGATGCGGTGTGCCGCCGGACCGTTCAGAAGCCCATCTGGTACACTTTGAGGTCCGCCCGCTTTCGTTCGAGGAACCGGTACACCGTCTTGTGTTCGCTCCCACGGAGCAGCATGAACACCGCCTCGCGGGCGATGGCCATCTCGAACGTCCCGCCGATCAAGGCGACCGTGTGGCCCCACACGCTGACCTCGACGCCCGTGAGCTCCTCGATCAGCCGGCGCGTCTTCCCCCGGGTGCCGATGAGGCGCGCCCGGATCTGCGCGACGCGGTTCTTCGAGTGTGCGAAGTCTTTGATGTCGAGGACCTCGAAGTATGCGTCCTCGTCTAAGAGACGGAAGGCCCGATCCTCGGAGAAGCCGCGGGCCATCGCTTGGATGACGTCCTTCGCCTTGAGCGCGAGGACCGGGTCTTGCGCTTCCGTCTCGTCAATCGTGACCTCGCCCGACGTCGAGTCCACCGAGATCCGCGTTCCCGTCGCCTTCTGCAAGCGTTCCTTCGTCGTCCCCTCGGGCCCGATCAGGACGCCGATCCGCTCCTCCGAGATCCGAGCGTAGAGCATCTCACCCTCCGAGGATCGCTCGCTCCAGGCCGGCCGCCGTCACATTCACCCGGAGTCGCCGGAAGAACCGCGCGATGTTCCCGACGTCGCGCTTGAACCATTCCGACGCCCGGGGATGGTCGAGGGTCACGGCTTGCCCCACATCGATGACGACGACCCGCCCTCCCCACCAGAGCAGGTTGTACTCGCTCATGTCCGCGTGCACGAGTTCGGCTTTCCGAATCGCCTGCAGGTTCGCCACAACGTCCGCGTAGACCGCGGCGGGATCGTCCAACCGGACCTCGCGAAGGGCGGGCGCGGGCTGAGTCTCGTCGCCGATGTACTCCATCACGAGGACGTTGTTGTGGACCCGCTCCGGCGTCGGCACGCGAACGCCGGCGTCTTCCATCCGGACGAGGTTCTTGTACTCCTTCTGCGCCCACGCAAACAGGGTTGGGCGGATCGCCCGCTTGACCCGCTTGAAACGCGGATCCCCGTCGATGTACACGGCGATGTTTCGAAAGGTTGCGTTCGCGATGCGGTAGATCTTCACGGCTTTCGCGCGGCCGTCGGGTCCGGTCGCGTGGAACACGTTCGCCTCCTTGCCGGTGCTCACAGGATAGTCCAAGGTCGAGATGACCCCGTCCGTGATGAGGTCGGCGATCGTCAAGAGAGCGGCGTGGTCGAAGACCTCGTCGTACGTCTTGCGGCTCTCCGAATCCTTCTCTTTGGTCCGGAGGGCGTCGACCTGCGTCTCCAGGATGCGGAGACGGCGCTCGTCAATCATGCCGAGAAAACGAACATTCCCCTCGACTAAGAGCTTTGTGGGTCGTCAGAAGATGTTAATCGATTTCGGGATCAGGCCGCGGCGGCTCATGTAGGTCGATTCGGTCTTCGTGTACCGGTGTTTGATGTCGCACTTCTCATCTTGGAACTGCCAGACCTTCACTACGAGGAGGTCGCCCTCGCGAATCCACATGCGCTTCTTCAGCTTCCCCGGGATGCGACCGAGGCGGCTCTTCCCGTCCTGGCACATCACGCGAATCCGCGAGGCCCCGAGAAGTTGGTCCGCGATCCCGAGGATTTCCCCGTCTTTCGACCGGGGCATGCGGACGCGGACAACCTCCTCTTGTTCAGCCACACTTGGAACCAAGGGGAGAGAGGACTTAAACGTTTCCGGCCCTGTTCACTCTCGAAGGCCGAGGCCGTCTGATTCCACGGTGGGTTCCTCGAGTCGCCCTTCCCCCACGGGGACGTACGGGAACGGGAGGGGCGGGGTCTCGAAGAACGTCGGACTGACGATGTCGACGCCCTCCGGCAGATCGTATTTCTGGTCGTCGACGTGGCCGAACCAGTAGACGACGGCGCCATCGCCGAACATGTCGCTGTACGGCTGCAGCTGCTTGCGCAGGTGGCGTCGGATCTCGTACGGATCCCCGAACGTCGCCTTGGACTCGATCCAGTATTTCCGCGAGCCGTTCATCTCGATCGGCTTGTGGAGCAAAATATCGGGCGTCTTGTCGTACTTTGCGCGGAGGTCTTTCTCCGTCTCGTACTGCAGGCTGCGCGCGTCGAGCCACGTCTGGAGCTTCGCCTCGCCCCAACGTCCGCGGGCGTACTGGCGGGCGCTGCCCTCCGGCGAATACACGATGTCTGCCCGGTTCACCTCCGCGAGCTCTCGGCGCAAACGCCGGTCCTTCACGCTGTCTAGTTCGTTGATCATTTTCCAGAACTGTTTCCGCGAAATCTTCCGTTGCTCGAGCACCATTAGAGCGGTCAAGATCGGAGGGAACTCGAACTTGCGGGCAATCCCCAAAAGGCTCTCCCCGTTCTGCCACATGAACGCGAGGCGGCGCGCTTGCGCCTTCACCCGATAGAACTTCTTCGTCGTCTCGCGCACGATGCGTTGCGTGTAGATGACCAGGAGCAGCTCCTTGTCGAGTCCAAAGTTCTCGGCCAGAAAATCGATGTCCTCCGCGGTCGAGAGCCTCCGGTAAAGGTCCTGATACTCACTCAATTTCATCGATAAGGCCACTAAACCACGCTGTCGGATGAAGAACTGGTTGCACCAATTTGAGGACGATACTTAAAGGTTTGCGGGTGGGTCCGACGAACCGATCGGACGACGACCGGCAGCGGACCGGACCGCGGACGCCTCCCGGTGAACGGGGCCGCGAATGGATAAATAGGTCGGGCCCACTCGTGAGAAACCGTCGATGCCGACGGACATTTCGAAGATCATCAGCGACGCCGCATATCAGGCGTACGAACGTCGGCTCCTCCATCAGGTCCGACAGGCCGCGATCCCCCACCACGTGGCCATCATCATGGATGGGAACCGCCGGTTCGCGCGGGAGATCGGCCTCGGGAACGTCCTCGACGGCCACGTGAAGGGCCGGGACAAACTCGAGGAGGTCCTCGAATGGTGTCTCGAGGTCGGCGTCCGCATCCTCACCGTGTTCGCGTTCTCCACCGAGAATCTGCGCCGACCGAGCGAGGAGATCCAGCATCTGATGCACCTCTTCGCCGAGAACTTCCGAAAGGTCGGCGACGACGACCGTGTCCACCGGCACAAGATCCGGATCAACGTGTTCGGGGACCGCGAACTCCTGCCCGCGGAGGTCATCGAAGCGATCGAGTATGCGGAGGCTCGGACGAAGGAGTACGACAGCTATCGCTTCAACCTCGCCGTCGCGTACGGGGGCCGCGAGGAAATCCTCCAAGCGATTCGAGACGTCGTGCGCGACGCCCAGGCCGGGAAGGTGGACCCGCACGACATCGACGAGAAGTTCTTCTCGAAGCGTCTGTACACCGCCGACATGCCGGATCCGGATTTGGTCTTGCGCACGAGCGGCGAGGAGAGGATCTCGAACTTCCTCCTCTGGCAGCTCGCCTATTCCGAATTGTATTTCGTGGACGTCTACTGGCCCGGCTTCCGCAAAATCGATTTTCTGCGGGCGTTGCGGTCGTATCAGATGCGGGCACGGCGGTACGGCGAGTGAGGCGTCCACCGGAGCCCTTAAGTCCCTTCGCCAACTTGCGCGGCCCCGATGAAGGGAGAGGTCGTCTTCTATCGGCTCTTCGACCTCGGAGCCTCGGTCGACCTTGACGAAATCCAGGGGACGGTCGACATGCCCTTCCTCGCCGGACGGATGCTCTCCGAACGGGCCACGCCGAGATACGCCCGGTTCGCGGCACCCCTCCTGGTCTACGTGGACCAACGGACGATCGAGACGAACCTCGGATCGTTGGTCGCCTCGATCGCGGTGAAGCTCTACGGCGTCGGCGCCCTCGCGGTCGTCGTCCGGACGCCGTTCGAGGCGAGCGTCCTCCGGGACCTCCGGCCGTTCGCGGGCCTGCGGATCCGAGCCGCGGGCAAGGAAGAGAGCCTCGACGCGTACTGCCGACGCCTCGTGGATCGGATCATCGAGGACCTGGTCCCCTTCCTCCACGATTCGTACGACGTCAAAGTCGATCCGGAACCGTACACGGTCTACTGCGTATCCGTCACCGAGACCCCCGTGCGAGTCTTCACAACCGCCTGGCGACGCGAGGTGACGGCCCTCCTGGCGAACGACCCGCGGCCGGATGCGATCAGCGACGAGGAGGTCGACGACACGTGGCGCAACTGGTTCTCGTACTACCAGGACGACCTCGTTGTCCTGGATTGGGATGCGGCGCTCGTGATCGAGCCGAGCGCCTCGTATGAAGATACGCTGACCGTCTTCGAACTCGCGAACCTTCAGCTGCTCGAGTTGCGCACGTATGATGCGTTCTTGGACAAGGTCGTCGACAAAGCATACGACGATCTCGAGGACCTGTTCGCACGCAGCTCGTTTCTGCGGAGTGGCCATGAGACCGTGAAAGAGCTGGCCGAGGTCCGCATGGACCTCGCCGAGGCGTCGTTCCAGGTCGACAACATCTCGAAGCTCTGGGGCGACTGGTTCCTCGGCAAGGTCTACCGGGCGTGCGCGAAAAAGTTCGAACTCGATTCGTGGCGGCGGAACGTCGAGGAGAAGATGAAGGACCTCAGCGAGATCTACGAGGTCGCCGAGGCCGAGCTCGAGGCCCGCCGGCTCCTCATCCTGGAGCTCCTCGTCGTCCTACTGTTCGTCGTCGATCTCGTCCTCATCGCGTTCCGCGGGTGATCCGCGAGGCGATTCGGTCCGACACCACTCAGGTGATCTGAATTGAACCGAGGACCGGACGGAAGATCCACATCCCGCCGGCCGAATGAATCGAGCTGGCCAGATCGAAGTCCAGCGTGATGCGGACGGCCCCGCTTCCGGGCAACTCGAACGGCGTCGTCGTCTTCAGCTCGCCACTCGGGACGTCGAATGTGACCGGTGTGCCGTCGTTCAGGACTCCGTCCACCGAATTCACGACAAGGCGGAGCTGCGTGTACATTCCCGCCGGGGCGCGGTCCAGCGCGAGCAGCCGCGAGAGATTCGCGAGGGCGACGAAATCGATGGTCGGCGAGGACAGAGGGAGGTGAATCCAACCGCTGTCGTTTCCCCCGTCCGCGCGGTGGACCTGGATGTCCGAGAACACGACGTTCAATTGTCTCCACTCGACCGGGGCATCGCGGACGTACACGTACAGTGTCCCCGACGTGACGGAACCCAAGAACGCGAGCCCGGCGATGAGAAGCAAGCCGGTGACCGCCATGGCAAACACGATGCGTGGCCTGACGGGATCCTCCTCCGCGACTATCATTCGCGGGGAGGGGTATATAGATTCTCGGAACTTCCCGCGTTCAATAACGAGAGCGTCACACCGGGGCGAGTGGGGCGACCGGCCCGATCGCTCCGTACACGCGGTCGATCGCTTCCCGCGCTGCCTTCTCGTCATCCGTCTTCACGAGGATCTTGCCGCTCTCGTAGAGGGTGAGCTCCGGCTCGCCTTCGAGGATGAGCATCACCTTTACGTCGCTGACGCGCCAGCCGCGGCTCCGCAGCCGTTCCGCGGCCTCGGTGAGATCCACGCGCCACGGCTTCTTCAGGGTCGAGATGAACGCGGTCGCGGTGCGACAGGGTTTCAGCAGGTAGTAGCTCATGCGGCGGTCCCCGGGCTCGAGGGAATCTGTGCAGCAGGCCCGTCGGCTTTGAACTTTTCCGAGACGAGCCTCGAGAGACACGAAGAGACGAGCCCCGGAACGTCCAGCTTCGTCTCCTCGGCGAGGATCTGATCCAACCGCGCATGGGTCGAGGGGCGCGGGGGCCCGAGGAGATCGCAGATTTCCGGCCCTTTCGAGACCTCGTAGGTGCCAATCGACTTCGCGCGATCCACGATTTCCTGTTTGTCGAAGCCGATGAGGGGCCGGAGGATCGGGTGGCGCGCGACGGCGTCGATCGCTCGGAGGCTCGCGACGGTCTGACTCGAGACCTGACCCAGGTTCTCCCCCGTGACGAGGACGTCCGCGGCCTCCAGGTCCGCAATCGAGTCGGCCAGCCGAACCATCAGGCGCTTCGTCAGGATGAAGTAGAAGCGCCGGTCGGCGGCGTGGGCGACCTCGGCGAAGGCCTCCCCCACGCGAACCACGTACAACGACGCAATTTCCAGAATCCCGCATAGCGTCCGTACCTTGATCGCCGCGGCGTCGTCGGTGATCGGCTCCAGCGAGAAATGGGCCGCGATGAGATCGAGACCCTGACGGGCCATGAGGTGCCCGGCGACCGGACTGTCGAAGCCGCCACTGAGCAGGAGCACACCGCATCGCACCACGTCAAATCCCCACGTACTTTGCATAGACCCCGCGGGCTTCTGCCTCATCCTTGACGCCGCGAATCAGCGCGCGGCCGTCGGGGAAAATTGTCAAGCGGTGGCCCTCCACCTCGGCGACGAGGACGGGGCCGGCCCGGCGCGTCGACCCGATGACAGCCAGCCGATTCGCGACGGCCTCCATGTCGATCGTGCCGCGGTGGACCGGATCGAGGGAAATCGTGTCGCTCCCGCACAGCGAGGCCAAGACCTGGGCGCGCTTGGCGCCCAGATACTCCCGTTCACCGAGGACGCAGGTCGGACAATCGGCCCGACGGGCGATCCGAATTTTCTGGACGTCCGGTCGCCATCCGTCGACCACATACAGAGCGCCGGACGGCGTCTCACCAAGCAGCAGACGAATCGCCTCGCCCGCCTGGATCGCCCCGACCATCGCGGACGCGGCGTTGAAGATGCCCGCGGTCTCGCAAGTCGGCAGGCTGCCGGGAGGAGGCGCCTTCGGGTTGAAACAACGGAAACACGCGGTGACCGGAGGTCGCATCGCGAACGCCATTCCGTACGTTGCGATGGCCCCGCCGTAGACGAAAGGGACGTTCGATTCGATCGTGGCCTCGTTGATCAGGAAACGCGTCTCAAGATTGTCCGTCCCATCGACGACGACGTCGACGCCGCTCAAGATCTCTCGGACCGTCGCCGAATGGACGTCCTTCGAGACCGGTTCGATCTCGATCTCGGAGTTCACGGAGTGGAGGCGATCCGCGGCGGCCTCCGCCTTCGGCCGGTCGACGTCGCGTTCGGCGTAGAGCAGCTGCCGCTGCAGATTCGTGAGTTCGACGACATCTCGGTCGACGAGTCGAAGATGCCCGACGCCGGCCCGGGCGAGGAGGTCGGAGGAAATGCTCCCGAGGGCCCCCAATCCCACCACGACGGCCCGAGCACCTGCGAGCTTGCGCTGGCCCTCGACACCAATCTCCGGAAGGACTTCCTGTCGACGGTACCGATTGGGCGGCCGCACGGTGGGCAAAAGGGCGCGCCTCTTATGGGCCTTTCGCCCGCCATCACCGCGGTGGACGACGCGAACAGGCTCACTTCACAACCGGAAAATTCTTTCCGGCTCGCGCCGCTCGGCGATGGGGATTCCATGGATTCGATGGTGTCGACCGCACCGTCCGCGTGGCTCACGATGGAGAATGCACTCGACCGGCTCACGAGGGACTTCACGATTTTGACGGTCCTCGTGCTCATCCTGGTCGCGGTGAGCCTGCTCTCGTGGTTTCGGACGGGCGTGTTGGATCTCGGCTTTGTCCTGGCGCTCGCGGTCCTCATCGCCTTGCGGGACATCGGCGCGTTCTGTCGCGGAGCGATGGATCGAATGCGGCGACTGAGCCAGATGGTCTGATCGCCGAGACCGGGAAGAGAGGACCCGGCTGGGCGCCCGCATCGTGCGAAAAAGCTCGACTTCGATCGCCGTCCGGATCAGTTGTAGAGGTTGAATTCGTCCTTCTCGGGAACCGAGTCCCAGTCCTCGTCCCCTTCCTCGAAGACGGCGTTGAAGAGGGCGCTGACGACCTCCCGGAGCTGTTGAATCTCCGTCCGGAGGCGCGCCAACTCCTTCATCACTTCCTCGTTGGAAGCGGGCATTCAGAACCTCTAACCGCTGCTATCACAGGGTAGGTTCTTATCTTTTTGCCTTCGATTCTTGATGCTAATTCTCGGAACGGAACGGTCACGGAATTTCGCGATGATTCACCGTCGTCGTCCGCGATCCCGATCCCTTCCGCCGCGACCTCCGGGACCTTGTCCATCACGACCTCGACCCCCGCCGCGGTCGCGAAATCGATCGCGCCCGCCACCCCGACCTCGATCCCGGCCGCCGCGATCCTGCCCCTCACCGCGAGGCTCACGATGTTTCGCCTCGACCTTGCCGCCGCCGAGTTCGGCTGCGGGCACGGTGAGTTTCAGGTCGGCGTAATCGGCGGCGAGTTTTCTCCGTTCCGTTCGCTCGTCACGCGGGCAATAGAGCTCGCGACCGCGTAGCTCGAGGGGTCCACGGCACACGGAACAGAGGGCTTTCACGACCCCGAGATTCCGCTCCGCCGTGGTCAGCTGCACCGACGGTTTGACTTGGATCACCTTGGCGCGAATGATGTCTCCGAGTCGGTACATGTCGTGAATGTCCTCGGTGTACTCCTCGGACACGTTCGAGATGTGAATCGTCCCTTCCGACTCGCCACTGATCTGGCGGGGACGTCCATGGATCGCGGTAATCGTCGCGGTCGCCATCATCCCGCGGATGTCGTCGACCACGCCGTACACGATGTCCCCGACCTTGAGTTCCGCGGGCGGGTTGAATGCCCGTACCCGCGCGACGCGGTTCTCCGGGTCCAGGAAGAGGACACCGGGCGTCGCCGCAAAGACGAGTCCGTTCCGCTCGTACGTCCCCTCGCCGGGCTCGAATTCCTCCGCGACGGCGATCTCGTCGCCGGGGAGGACCATCTTCGCTTCCATTCGGTGCAACCACTCCTTCGGGCCGGACGGAGTAGGCCCGTCGGTATTTATCCCTTCGCCACTTCGAATCGGTAGAGGACGACGTCAATCCGCCGAACCTCCTCGCGGTGGAACTCGAAGCTGTGCGGAATCGGAAAGGCGTACGGCAGCCGGTCGGTGATTTTCCCGGAACCAGACTCGATGCGCCGACGGACATATCCTTCCGCCCTCGCATTCAAGAAAGCGTAGACGACATGGCCCCACGCGAGCGCGGTATCGAAGAACGGACGGTCCGCATGCCGACGTTGAGAGCCGAAGGGCGGATTCATGAAGATCGTCTCGAAGTGCTCGCGGACGGATCGGACATCCTCGAGACGCCACTCGACGTCGACGCGCGCGCGTTCCGCGTTCCGCCGTGCGGCTTCGACCGCCGTCGGATCCGAGTCCAAACCCATCACCCGACCGGCGCCGAGAAGCTTCGCGGCGATCGCGAGCACGCCGTTCCCGCACCCGAGGTCCGCCGCCGACCGGCCCTCGACGTCACCCCGCGCCGAAGCGAGGTAAGCGACCTCGGCGGCGATGCCGGCGGGCGTCGGATACTGCTCCGCGGCCGCCGCCGGATGGGGCAGCGGGTCCAGGGACTCCAGGATCTTCTCGAGTCGGACCTTCTTCGTCGCCTCACCCCGTCGGGGAACTCATTCCTCGTCCCAGGTCGACTCTCGCTTCGTCGCCGCGGTCCCGCGCGGGGTGATCACCGCGGTGAAGTCGGAGGCGCCGTGCCACAGCAGGGTCACGAGACCTTCGCCTTCGAGGCGGCCGAGCTCGCTCTGGAGATCGTCCAAGTTCACACCCCGGAGAATCTCGAAGAACTGACTCTTCTTCAGCCCGATCGAACCGCGCTTGTCCAGGAGCAAGAGGACCTTGTCCCGGAGGCCCCGCCCCACGGCCCGGGCCGCCTCCTGGCGGAACGCGCGGTCGACCATCTCGATCGCCAACGCGTTGAAGGCGTCGTCGACGAGGATCCCCGTCCGCGCCGAGGTATAGACGATCGGGGCGGCGAACGCTTCTGCGACATGCCGCACCTCATCCTCGGAGATTGCACGCCGTTCCTCGAGGTCTCGCTTGTTCACGATGAGGTACACCGGCACGTCGCCCGCGATTTCGAGCGCGGAGGGAATCCACTCGTTGAGCGCGTAGAGGCTGTCCTTCCGCGTGAGATCGCACACCCCCATCAGACCCTGGGCGCCATGGTAGTAGGTCTCCCGGACGAGATCTTTGAACCCACGCTGGCCCATGATGTCGAAGATCGACATGTCCATCTGGACCTCGGTGTCCGCGCCGTGCGGGACGGTCAGCTCGACTTTGCTGACCCGGGTCCCGACGGTGTGGAGATACGTGTCCTGGTATTCGTTCAGAACGAAGCGTCGAATCAGAGAGGTCTTCCCGACACCGCCCTCTCCCATCAGGGCGAGCTTTGCTTTCATGTGTCGTACGGTGGGCATCGGAAACCGGCAGGGCTCCTCATCCGGAGCCCGGCTATAAGCAGTTTCGTCGTGTGGATGCCGGCGGACTCGCAGCATGCAACGTCATCGGTGGAAGACTTCAATCGCGCGCGGACGTCACTCAATTATCACGTCCCCGGCGGGGTGCGTTCTACGTGCCGAGAATTGAAATCAGCACGAACGTCGATGCCTTTATCCCACCCGCGGGTCACGTCATCATCATGCGATTTCGGCCCGAAGGGCCACGGATTCCCGTCCCGAACTGGCTCATCGAATGGTCGAAGTCCCGCGACCTCTTTCTCAGTCTCGCCCACGACCCGTGGGTCTTCCGCCCGAACTAGTTGGCGCGGAAAAACCGAAGATGTTATAGCAGCCTGAAGGATGCACTGCGCCGGTCCGAGCAATCGATGGCGCACCCGGAGCCCGCGGGCCATGAAGAGGAGGAGCACCACGGCAGCCCGTGGCCCTTCATCATCGCGGTGGGCATGGGCGTGGGGTACGTCGGAATCGTGACGCCGAGCATTCCGATGCTCCTCGCCGGTGTCGTCATCTTCGGTGGAGGCGCGGGCGGATGGATTCATCAGGACATGCAACGGCCGTCGAGCGCGTTCTACGGACTCGCCGCCGCCGTTGAGTCGAGGCTCCCGCAGGTGAGTGCCCGGAAGCTCGGGATCTGGCTGTTCCTCGCGACCGAGATCATGTTCTTCTCTGCGATCATCGGAGCCTCCTGGACATTGCGACTCCGGACGACGACACCGGGCGCCGCCTTCCAAGGACCGTGGGCCTTGCCCGGCGAGATCCTGAACGTGCCCCTGACCGGACTGAACACGTTCATCCTGATCTGCAGCAGCCTCACGATGGTCGAGGCCCTCGCCGCCGTCGAGCGGGGCGATCAACGAAAGCTCCGGATTTTCCTCTTTAGCACGCTGCTCCTGGGCATCACGTTCCTCAGCATCCAGGCGTTCGAGTACCAGCATCTGTACTTCGGCGAAGGCCTGACGTTCAAGAGCTCCCCGTTCGGGGTGAATCCGCTCTACGGTCCGACGTTCTTCGCGCAGACCGGCGTGCATGGATCCCACGTGACCGCGGGGGTGCTCGCCATGGCGTACATCACCCGGAAGGCGTTCAAGGGCGGATTCACGAAAGAGAATCACGAAGCGGTCGAACTCGTGGGACTGTACTGGCACTTCGTGGACGTGGTCTGGATCTTCCTCTTCACGATCGTGTACTTGATTTGAGGTGAAAGATGGCGACGGCGACCGCAACGGAGACGGCGGGACCCCACGAGGAATCGAGGAAGCGTCCCTACGTGGTCGTCTTCGCGATCCTCGCCATCGTGACCTTCGCGGAACTGAACGTCTACAGCCTAGGGATCCCGCACCTCGAGACGATCACGATCCTCGTCGTGCTCGCGACAGTCAAGGCGAGCCTCGTTGTGGCGTACTACATGCACCTGAGGTACGAGCCTCGGTGGATCGCACTGATTCCTCTCGGGGGACTCGCCTTGGTGGCTGTCCTCGTCGCCGCGCTCACGGCGACCTCGGCGCATCCTTGATCGCGGCCACCCCGAAGCGGCCTCCCGAGTCCGGTCCAATCCGGATCCATCCGTCGTAGGTTCCGCGGGTTTATCCGTCGAGTGGCTCTCGCCTCGCGAAGGCTCATCGAGAGGCTGAATATGGAGGAGATTCGGGAGCGGGTGCAACAACTCCTGAACCAGGGCTGGGGCCTCGCGACCGCCCCGCTCTACCGCAACGCGATCTTCATCATGTCTTCGAGTGTCGTCGGCGCGGCGTCGGGGTTTGTCTTCTATTTCATCATCGTGCGCTTCTATTCCGTCAGCGATCTCGGGTACGCGCAAGGGGTTTTCAACACAATATCATTCCTCGCGACGCTCGCCCTCCTCGGCCTCGGTCCGGCCCTCGTGCGGTTCCTGCCGTCCGCCGAGGACAAGGCGGCGACCATCAACACCTGCTTGACCTTGACGGGACTTGTCGCCATCCCCCTCACCATCGTCCTGATGGCGGGGATCGAATTCTGGCTACCTTCGCTCGACTTCATTCTGAGCAGCCCGGTCTACTGGGTCCTCATCCTCCTGACGACGCTTTCGCTCACCTTCGCTCCGGTCCTGGATCAATCGGGCCTCGCGATTCGCCGCGCGGATCTCATTCTCTGGCGGATCGTCCTCGCCTCGGTCCTCAAGATACCGATCGCCCTGCTGCTGGTCTTCTTCGCCGTGACGGGCGGCCGTCTCGATATCTTCGTCGCTATCTCGCTCCCAGTTGGCATCGCCGTCGCAGTCGAGGGCGGGATCCTCCTGCCCCGGGTGTTGCCCGGGTATCGGCCCAAGCCGAGCCTCGACCTGTCGCACATCCGCCCGATGGTCCGGTTCAGCACGGCCAACTATCTTGCGGCCACGATCGGGGCCGCGGACAGCCTGCTGCTGATTCCGCTCATCTTCGCGGTGCTCGGGAGGACCGCCGCTCCGATCCAGGCAGGATACTTTCAGATCGCGACGGTCCTGGCGGCACTCCTAGGCGTAATCCCGGGTGCCGCCTTTGCGTCGTTTTATGCGGAGGCATCCCAGAACGGCGCCACCTCGGCGGGCCGCCACATTGCAGAACGACACGCGATCATCCTGACGCTCGCCATCCTGCTTCCCGCCATCGCCATCCTGTGGTTCTTCGGCCGGTCCATCCTGGGCCTCTTTGCGGGGACCAATTCGGCGTATGTCGAAGGATCGATTGGGCCACTCCGCATTCTCATCTTCGGCTCGATCACGGGGCTGTTGAACAGCCTTCTCGGCACTCGCGTCCTGGTCCGGAAGCAGACGCGGCCACTGATCGTCTCCGCCATCATCTCGAGCAGCGTGACGCTTGGCCTCGGGTACGTCCTCCTGAAGTGGGGCGGAATCACCGGGTTGGCGGCCGCCACGGTTGTGGGATCGCTGTCGCAGATTCCATATCTCTACCTCGTGGCACGAAAGTCGTTTGGATCGGAAGCGGGCCCGCCTCTCGAGGCGACCTAAGCCTCCGGCGATCGGAGATGGTCACCGACGGCGAAAGGAGTGGGCTCGACCGGATTCGAACCGGTGACCTTCGCTGTGTGAGAGCGATGTCATAACCGCTAGACCACGAGCCCGCGGGAGCGCGCAAAGGCCCGCACGGTATAAATCTCCATCGAAGAACGCTCGATTGTCCACGACGGCGCGCAGAGCTTTTATTACCGCTGACCGGATTGGGCCGCTGGGAGGCGCTCTCGATGGCAAAGGAAGAAAAGTCCGAGATGACGACAATCGCGAAGAAGCAGCTTGAGGGCCGTGGCTACGTGCTCGCCCTCTCGACGACCCGGGAAGGTGAGAACCTGATCGGCAAAGTTCGCGTGACTGAGGCCGCGACGCACCGGACCGTCGCGAGTTTCGTCAGCGTCTGGAAGATCGACAACATGGAGCTCGTGTTCGGCATCGACGCGGGCGAGGGGATCGCGCGGGACCTCGTGAACCAAGCGATGAACCTGTTCGACCTCTTCAAATACGTCCTGCCCGGCGCGCAAGTGAAGGAAGAAGCGTGAGCGCACATCACGATTAAATAGTCTGGACCCCGTGGGACGGAGGCCCGATGGACGCCTCGAGTGTGCTCCTAGCCCTGGAAGAACAGAAGAAGTGGCGGGAGCGCCGAAAGCGGATCCGCGACCGACTCCGACAACTCGAGCGAAGGCGGAACACCCTCCGCAAGGAGCTCGAAGGGGTGCGCAAGAAGGTCCTCGAATACAACCGCCTGCTGACGGACCTGCAGGACCGCATGCCCACGCGGGCCGTCCTCCCTCCCAGCGCCCCGGGGCGGTGACAGTGACTCGGGCGTTGGAGGCAACCCGCAAGGAAGCCGAACGGTGGCGGCATCGCGAGAAGCGCCTCCTCGAGGCAATGCGGAACGTCGACGAAGAACGCCACCGCTTGGACGATGAGCTCGTGAAAGTCGAGCAGCAGCTCACGTACTACGACTCCCTCACGCGGGACATGAAGCGCGAGCTCGGCCGGCCAGGGCTTTCCAGCCTTCTCTCCTCCCTGCGGCGGCCATAGGAGCCATTCCGTGCGCGTCACAATCGACGGCGTCCCCCGGGAGATGCGAACCGTCTGGTTCGAAGACGGAATCGTGAAGCTGATCGACCAACGCTACCTGCCGTTCGAGGTCCGCGTGTACGAGGCGAAGACCTATGAGGACGTGGCCGTCGCGATCGAAGACATGGTCGTGCGCGGATCGCCGGCCATCGGGGCTACGGCCGCGTACGGGATGGCCCAGGCGGCCCATCAAGGACTCGACCTGAAGGCGGCGGCGGAGCGACTCCGCAAGACGAGACCGACGGGACACGACCTCTTCTTCGCGATCGACTGGATGACGAGCGCGGCGTCCCACGGAGAGGACCTCGTCGAGGTCGCCGAGCGATACGCGCAGCAGAGCATCGAACAGTGCCGAAAGATCGGCGAGTACGGCGCGGGGCTGATCCGGAACGGAGCACGAATCCTGACCCACTGTAACGCCGGCGCGCTCGCGGCGGTGGATTACGGGACCGCGACGGCGCCGATGCGCGTGGCCCAGGAGAAAGGGCGACGCTTCTTCGTCTACGTGGATGAAACCCGGCCCCGCCTCCAGGGAGCGCGGCTGACCGCGTGGGAGCTCCTGCAGGCCGGGATCGAGCACGCGATCATCACGGATGGCGCCGCCGGCCACTTCTTGGGGCACGGCGAGATCGACCTCGTCCTCGTGGGGGCGGACCGGATCGCGGCGAACGGAGACACCGCGAACAAGATCGGCACGTACGCGAAGGCCGTCGTCGCAAAGGAGAACGGCGTCCCATTCTACGTCGCCGCGCCGACCAGCACGATCGACATGGGCCTGGCATCCGGGGACAAGATCCCCATCGAGGAGCGATCGCCGCAGGAGGTCCTCCATCTCGACGGTCAACTCATCGCGCCGAAGGAAAGCCCGGCGCGCAATCCATCCTTCGACGTCACGCCGGCCAAGTACATCACCGGGATCATCACGGAGCGGGGAATCCTGAAGCCCTCCCAGCTCCGCGCGTCCGGGCGCGCCGCACCGAAGAAAAAAGCGCGCGCCAAGTCTCGGTAGGCGGATACGCTTTTACGGACCGACCCGTTTCGCCCCGCGCGATGCTCCTCGTGACGACTTGGTTCGGCTCGTTCTTGCTCGATGACGGCACCGTCGTGGAGAAGCGACTGTTCCCGATGGAACCGGGCGCGCTCGCGGACCGTCTCGCGCTCGTGGAGGACTGGAAAGTCCTGGCGGAGGAGCGCGACCTGATGTCTCGCGTGGACGAGGTCTTCGTGATCGAGACGCGGCTCGAGCGAGCGGGTGGCAACCGCACCACGGTGCGCCCGCCGTTCCTCAAGCCCGAGGACTTCGGCTACGGCCGCGACCTCCTGCACGCCGCCATGGTCGAGCTGGCGAAACGACGGATGCGCAAGGCGATCGGGCCGGAAGACCATCTCCGCCAGGCCGTCGGCGCCCTCGACGAGCTGCAGGAAGAAGAGAATGTCCTCGTCGAACGGCTTCGAGAGTGGTACGGGCTCCACTTCCCCGAGCTCGCCCCCATGGTCGATACCGGGACATACGTCGAGCTCGTGGCGATGCACGGGCGACGAGAACAGATGCCAATCGATCATCGCGAGAGCATCGGAGCGGAACTCGCGGAGCGGGAGGAAGCCGAGCTGAAGGCCCTCGCCGGCCTCGCGAAGCTCGTCGGAGATCAAAGGAAAGCGATGGAAGCGTACGTGGAGCGATCGGCCCGTGAACTCGCACCGAACGTCTCCGCCATCGCGGGTCCGATCCTCGCGGCCCGGCTCGTCTCCCTCGCGGGTGGCATCGAGGACCTCGCGCGGGCGCCCTCCGGGACGGTCCAGCTCCTCGGTGCGGAGCGCGCCTTGTTTCGCCATCTGCGGACCGGATCCCGGCCGCCGAAACATGGGGTGCTCTTCCAACATCCCTGGGTCCACGGCGCGCCACCGTGGCAGCGAGGCGCGATCGCGCGCGCGTTCGCCGCGAAGATCTCTCTCGCGGCCCGAGCCGACGCGTACACGAAGCGCACGATCGGGCCCGATCTCCTGACGGACCTCGAACGCACGATCGAAGAAATTCATCGCCGCAAAGCGGACAAACCGACGCGGACGAAGCGTGACACGACGCCGAGAAAACGTCGCGACGGAAAACGAACGCGACGCTGAGGAAACGTTTTTAGGGACCGGCCACATCGCTGCGCGAATCCGATGTCATGGGAGCAAGCGGAGATCCGCGAGCTGAAGGTGAATCGGTACATCGTCATCGACGATGAACCGTGCCGGATCATCTCGATCCAGACGTCGAAGCCCGGGAAACACGGCGAAGCGAAGGCGAGGCTCGAGGCGGTCGGCCTGTTCGACGGCCAGAAACGCTCGATCGTCCATCCCGTGACGCACAAGGTCCGGGTCCCGATCATTGACAAGCGGAAAGCCCAGGTTCTGTCGACCCACGCGAACGTCGCGCAGCTGATGGACCTCGAGACCTACCAGACGTTCGAGCTCGCCGTGACGGAGGAGTACCAGGGAAAGCTGGCCTCCGGTCAAGAGATCATG
The DNA here is from genome assembly GCA_035299725.1 of Thermoplasmata archaeon. Taxonomy (GTDB): domain Archaea; phylum Thermoplasmatota; class Thermoplasmata; order RBG-16-68-12; family RBG-16-68-12; genus RBG-16-68-12. Next base: position 9,552 of record DATGWB010000004.1, on the reverse strand, counting down.
TACATGGAAGCGCTCGGCCGGCGCAAGCTCACGTCCAATTGAGCGGGGTCGTCCTCAAATAAGCGCGAGCGATTTCGGTTCGCCCATGGCCGCGCCCCACTTCGCGGACGCCGTCGCGAAGTATGACGAGGCGCCGATGGTCTTGTTCGGAGTGCCGTACGACCGCACGTGCTCGTTCCGCGGCGGCTCCCGTTTCGCGCCTCGAGCGATTCGCGAGGCCTCGTACAATTTCGAGACGTACATGATGGACCACCAGCGGGACCTCCGAGACATTCCCGTTGCCGATCTGGGCGACACGCCGACCTTCGGGGCCTCGACGGAGATGGTGGACGGCGTGACAAAGATGGCCGCGGGTGTCGTCGGCGCCGGGAAGATTCCAATCGTCATCGGGGGAGAGCACAGCCTCGCCCCGGCCGTTGTGCGGGCGTTCCCGAAGGACATCGGCGTCATCGGGATCGATGCGCACCTCGACTTCCGTGACTCGTACCTCTCGGACAAATGGTCCCATGCCTGTTCGGCGCGGCGGATCGCGGACCACGTCGGGGTGGAACACGTCGTCTACATCGGGGTGCGGTCCTACAGCCGCGAGGAGCGAGAGGATCTCGAGCGCCTCGGTCTGACCTACGTCAGCGTCTTCGATGTTCACGAGAGGGGGATCGGCGCATCGGTCGAGCGCGCGGTGAAGGCCATCAACCGCGACAAGGTGTACCTCACGATCGACATCGACGGCGTCGATCCGGCGTTCGCGCCGGCCGTCGGCAACCCGGAGCCGTTCGGGCTCGCGCCGCTTCAGGTCAAGAAAGTCATCGGCATGCTCGCCCCGGACCTCGTCGGCATGGACTTGAATGAGGTGAGCCCGGCGTGGGATTTCGGGCAGACGTCGCTGCTCGGGGCGCGTCTCATTCGCGAGGCGATCGTCGCCATCGGTGAAGCGCGCGGCCATGTCGGATGACATGCACACCCCGGATGGACTTGAGAGTCCATCAGCTCGCTAAGCAGGGCGCGCGAACCGGGCGGAACGAAAAGGGCGCGACGAGCTCTGGCCACCCGCGGAACCGCGGGCTTCCCCGACTTCCTCCCCCCTCGTCCTCGGGGAACCCGAGCCCCGCGAATCCCGGCCGCGCATGCCCACCGAAGGCGACCCAGGAAGAGCGGATCCGGAGCTCGTCCCAACCCGTGGCACGGGATATCACGGCACCGGCATGAAGTTTGCGACGGAGCCACTGCCTGCACGAACGTTTATGTGCACTCCGCCCCCTAGGCGCGCTTCCGGATGTACATGGGCGACGGATGGCACGGGCCGCTGAACAAAGTCGACGCGTTTCGCTACGAAATCCCGCGGTCCTACAAGCCCGCCATGCGCACGAACGGCGTGGTCTTCATCGACGAAACGATGGTGCCTCAGCTCCGGCAAGATCAGGCACCCGAGCAGGTGGCGAACGTCGCCACGATGCCCGGCATCCTCGGGGAAGCGATGGCGATGCCGGATATCCATTGGGGGTACGGCTTCCCGATCGGCGGCGTGGCGGCTTTCGACTACAATGCGGGCGTGATCTCCCCGGGCGGGATTGGGTACGACATAAACTGCGGCGTGCGTCTCATCCGAACGAGCCTCCGGGAGACGGAGGTCCGGCCAAACCTTCGCGCGTTGACCGACGCTTGCTTCGAGAACGTGCCCAGCGGGGTGGGCGAAGGCGGCATCACGAAGGTGACGCGGCAGGACTTGGCGAAGCTCGCGACCGAGGGCGTGGGCTGGTCGGTCGATCACGGATACGCATGGTCCAACGACCCGGATCGGATCGAGGCTCGTGGCCGACTCGAAGACGCGGAATTCTCGAAGGTCAGCGAGCGGGCGATCACGCGCGGGAAGGACCAGGTCGGAAGCCTCGGTGCTGGAAACCACTTCGTCGAAATCCAGAAGGTCGATCGGGTGTACGACGAGCGGGCGGCGAAAGCCCTCGGGATCGGAGAGATCGGCCAGGTGTGCGTCATGGTACACACCGGATCCCGCGGGTTCGGCCACCAAATCGCGACGGACTACATCGAGACGTGCGAACGGGTCGTGAAGCGAGAGAAGATCGAGCTGCCGGACCTCCAACTCGCTTGCGCCCCGATCTCGTCGAAAGAGGGACTAGACTACTGGAAGGCGATGTGCTGTGGAGCGAATTTCGCCTGGAACAACCGCCAGCTCATCACCTACGGGGTCCGGAATGCGTTCTCCAAGATCCTCGGCCAATCGCCGGAAGCCCTCGGCATGGACATCGTCTACGATGTGTGCCACAACATCGGGAAGGTGGAGGAGCATGTCATTGACGGAGCCCGCGCCAAGGTCGTCGTCCACCGGAAAGGGGCGACCCGGGCGTTCCCGGCGGGGCATGCGGAGACTCCCGCCGAGTACCAAGCCGTCGGCCAACCCGTGCTCATCCCGGGAGACATGGGCACGTGCTCGTTCGTCCTCGTCGGGCTGCCGACCGCGATGGAGCGCTCGTTCGGTTCCAGCTGTCATGGGGCCGGGCGCCAAATGTCGCGCAAGGCCGCGAGCCGCAAGTTCGATGCGAACGAAGTCGTGAGCTCGCTGAAGAAGCGCGGAATCTACCTTCGCGCGGCTTCGCGCGCGGGGATTGTCGAGGAAGCCCCGGGCGCCTACAAGAATGTGGAGGACGTCGTCCGGGTCGCCGAAGGAGCGGGATTGACGAAAATCGTCGCCCGGTTGGTCCCGCTCGGGGTCGTCAAGGGATGATCCTCACCCTCCAGCCGGTCGGCCGGGTCGACGCGTCTGTCCTTCAACGAATTGGATTCGAGCTCGCGCCGTTCGGCGACGTGCGAATCGCGAGTGAGAAACCGTTGCCGAGACGGACCTTCAGCCCCGGCCCGAAACGATACCGAGCCGCCACATTCGATCGGGTCTGCAAGTCCGCCGAAGGGGATCGCATCATCGCCATCACGAACGTCGAGCTGTGCGACCCCGAACTCGGACTGACGCTTGTGTTCGGACACGCGGACATTCAAGGTCGATGGGCGGTCGTCTCTCTGTCCCAGTTTGCGGGCGATGGAGAAACGAAACTCGTCGAGCGTGCTGTGAAGACCGTGGTCCACGAACTCGGACACACCTTGGGCCTTGGCCACCACGACGCAAATCCCGAATGCGTGATGTTCTTCTCCGAGAGACTGGCCGACACGGATCGAAAGGGTCGCGATTTCTGCCCCGAGTGCTCGGAGTCTGCGCAGCTCACCTTGACGCGCCTACAAACGTGAATTGGGCCGTGATCTCGAAGCCGTCTCGGTAGCGCCGCGGCATCTCGGCCTCCAAGAATCGCAGGCCGCGTTCGTACTCACCCGGGGGCAGAAGATCGAACGTAGACAGGTACCGATGTCGCACCCGGTCAAGCTGTTCCGCGGTCGTGAGCCGCCGAGCGTACGCCCGCTCATCGACGACCACGTCGCGGAAGCCCGCAGCCTCGAGCGCTTCCAGGACCGCCGGAATAGACGGGAACCGACCCCGGTCAATTGCCAGGAGGCTCGGGAATGCCTCTTCCAGAATCCCGAGACGACGCGTCGCCATGTCGGATGTCGCGATGACGACTCGATGCGCAACCCGGGCGATCTCGTGCAAGGCTGCCGCATAGTCCCCGAGATGATGGAGCACCATGACGATCATCGCGAGATCAAATGTATCGGCGCGAAACGGGAGCCGGCGACCATCGCCCCGCACGCGCTCGAACGGGCCCTTCGTGCGGGCGATCTTGAGCATGGCCGTCTCCGAATCCAAAGCGACAACGGGATTGGTGTCGCAGAGGAGCTTGGCGAAACGGCCGGTTCCCGCTCCAACGTCGAGGACGCGCTCCTGATTCCGCAGGCCGGCCACCTCGACGAGCCCGCGAAGCCAGAACTCGCGGTCCGTGGTCTCGTCCGCGCGGACCCGGTCGTATTCCGCTGCACGCCGCGAATAGTCCACCGCCACACAAGTTGCAAGAGGGAAGCGGCTAATGAGGATGCCGAGGTCGAGCGATGACCATCGCGGAATTCAGCATCACTCCGATCGGGAGGGGCGTGAGCGTCGGAGAATATGTCGCGCGGGCCGTGGACATCGTGGACCGCAGCGGTCTCCCGTATCGCTTGAATCCGATGGGGACCGTCATCGAAGGATCGTTCGACCAGGTTCTCGCGCTCATCGCGCGCTGCCACCAAGCCGTCATGAAGGACTGTCAACGTGTTTCGACAATCATCAAGATCGACGACCGCAAGGGCGTGACCCGTCGGCTCGACAAGAAAATCGCAGCCGTCGAACGACGTCTCGGCCGGAAGCTTAGGTCCTAGCCGTCGGACTCCACATGGAAAGAGCGATCGCCGCGAAGGTCGCCGTGACGGCGCCAAACGCGAAGGTGGCCGACGGCGCCACAGCGACCCAGAGGAAGCCCGCGACCAAACCCGATGCGAGCTTCACGAGGCCGACGCTCGTGTGGTACGCGCCAAGGACGGTCGCCTTGATGTCGGGCGGAGCGAAGTCCGCGACGAGGGCGCGTTGCGTTCCCTCGGCCATGCCGTATTCCAGGCCGTAGAGGATGAACGCGATCACAAGGACGAAGAGCGCATCCGAGAAGACGAGGAGCGTTGCCATCCCGATGAACGCGACATACCCGAAGAGCACCACCGGCTTTCGTCCGACCCGATCGGAGAGGATCCCCGCGGGGAACGCGTGGGCCGCATAGACGATGTTGTACAGCACGTAGAGGAGGATCACGACCGTCGTGCCGTTCGTCTGGCCGGCCCGGAGGAGGAGGAACGCATACGAGAAGTCCGCGAAGGAGAACAGACTCGCGATCGCGATGAAGGTGAGGAGCGGCCGTGGGATGCCGCGGAAGGCAACCCGAAGAGTTTGCGTCGGCACGCGCGCCCGCTGCGGCTCGCGGACGAGGAGCACAATGAGGACGGAGAGGACCGCGGGAATCGCCGCAAGCAGGAGGACGAGACGGTACTGCTCCGCGATGCTCAGGGATGCTGCGACGGTCCCGAGCAAGACCAGAGTGACAAGGGGGCCCAGGATGGCGCCGGTCGTGTCCATGCTGCGGTGGAAGCCGAACGCTTTCCCGCGCGTTTCGGGGGGAGTCGACTCCGTCAAGAGGGCATCGCGCGGGGCGTCCCGCACGCCCTTTCCTGTCCGCTCGATCACGCGCAGTCCAATGAACTGAGGCCAGCTCTGGGCGAAGGGGAAGACGACCTTCATCGCGGTGGAAAGCGCGTAGCCCGCGCCGACGAAACGCTTCCTTCGCCCCGCCGCGTCGGAGAACCGTCCTGAAACGATCTTCATGAACGAGACGACGCTGTCCGAGAACCCTTCCTCCAGGCCGACGATGAACGCGTTCGCCCCGAGGACCTGGATCAGGAAGAACGGGAGGATCGGCAGGATCATCTCGCTGCTGATGTCGGTGAATAGAGACACGACACCGAGGATGACCACGTTCGCGGTAAGTCCGTATGCGAGGGATCGGCGGGGGGTCATGGGCTCACGGCGGATGGAAGAGGAACGCGACCGCAATCACCGCGTAGACCATCACGAGCAGCGCGCCCTCGTACCAGTTGCTTCGACCATCCGAGACGACGGCCGCGACGACAGCGGTCGCCAAGGCCAAGGAGGCGAGCTCGAAGATCTCAAAGTCGAGGGTCATCACCTTCGTGGTCAGCAGAGAAACGAAAACGAGGATCGGTGCCACGAACAACGCGATCTGGGTCGTCGACGTCGTCGCGACAGCGACGCTCAGTTCCATCTTGTTCCTCCAGGCCATGAGGATTGCGCTCCCATGTTCGGCGGCGTTGCCGACGATGGCGACGATGATGACTCCGACGAACAAATCGGTCAGGCCGAGGCTCAGCCGCGCGGTCTCTAGGGAGCCGACCAGGATCTCGCTCTCGACGGCGACGAAGATTGTCGATGCCACGAGGACGCTCAGCGCGAACCGTTTTTCCCAACGCGGTTTCTCAGCGACCTCGGTGATTGGATTGAAGATGTCGCGATGCGTCCGCAGGGAGAAGAACAGGCCGAACACGTAGGCGAGGAGCAGGATCCCGGCGATGCCCAGGCTCATTTCTTCGAGGGCCACGCCGGAGCGGATCCCCGTGGAGAGCACGTACAACGCGGGCATCACGAGGCCGATGACCGCGACGACGAGCATCGTGATCTGGATCCCGGATGCCTCCCGGGAGAAGAGCTGCGTCTTGTACTTTGCGCCGCCCGCGAGCATGCTTAACCCGAGCACCAACAGCAGGTTCCCGACGACCGAACCGGTGAGCGACGCCTTCACCACCTCCGTCAAACCGCGCGACAGCGCAAAGATCGCGATGATGAGTTCCGTCGCGTTTCCGAATGTCGCGTTCAGGAGGCCGCCGACGCCGGGACCGGCGTGTTTGCCGAGTTCCTCCGTGGCGAGGCCGAGGAACCAGGCGAGCGGGACGATGGCGAGACCCGCGACCGCGAAGACGATGACGCCGGGCCCCAGGAGCAGGTCGAGGATCCAACTCAGTGGGACAAAGAGTCCCAGCAGCAGCGCCCAAGTGTACGCCTTCAACGGCTCGATGTCCATCGGGCCCCGAAATGGCCGACTGTTCTTAACTCCGCGGGCAACGTTTAACTAGCGTCGGCCGAATGCGCGCCCGATGATTTCTCCGGCAGAGATGCGAGTCCTCGACCGGAACGCTCAGTATTTCGGCGTCTCGATCAGGGAGCTCATGGAGAACGCCGGGAAAGCCATCGCGGACGCTGCACGGTCCGAGTTCGGAGCGGCGGGAAAGAGTGTCCTCGTCCTCTGTGGCACCGGAAACAACGGCGGAGATGGCCTCGTGGCCGCTCGCCATCTCGCGAAGGACGCGCGGGTCACGGTCCTCCTCGCACGATCGCCCGACCAGTTCGCCACCCCGGAGGCAGCGACGAACTTCGAGCGACTGAGGGACGTGCAGATCCTGGCGGGCCTCGACAAGAGCGAGGAAGCGATCGCGGCGGCGGACCTGTTGATCGACGCCCTTCTCGGAATCGGAGTGGAAGGACCGTTGCGCGAACCCTACGCCGCGCTCATCCGCCAGATGAACGCCTCCGACAAGCCGATCCTGAGCGTGGACGTCCCGAGCGGCTTCGGGACGGATCGGGCTGTCCGGCCGACCGTCACGGTCACGCTCCATGATGTGAAGGAGGGAATGACCCCCGAGAGTTCCGGACGAATTCGCGTGGCAGACATCGGCATTCCGTCGAAAGTCGCTGCGATGATCGGACCCGGCGAGTTCACACTCTACCCGGTCCCGAAGGCGACGAGCCACAAGGGGCAGAACGGTCGCGTCCTCGTGATCGCCGGGGGACCGTACACCGGCGCGCCGGCGCTCGTCGGATACGGCGCCCTGGGCGTCGGTGCGGATCTCATCCACGTCGCGACGCCGGCCCTCGCAGCGCAGGTCGTCGCATCGTACTCCCCCATGTTCATCGTGCATCCGCTCGTCGGGCATCGACTCCTCCGGGAGGACACGCGGCAAATCATCGACCTGGCCTCCCGCGCGGACGCGATCGCAATCGGTCCCGGACTCGGCGACGCCGACGGGACCTTGGACGCCGTGAAGGAGATCGTCCGGAGCGTGTCGCTGCCGCTCGTCGTGGACGCGGACGCGGTCCGAGCGGTCGCCTCGGACCCGAAGTGCCTCGTCGGAAAACGCGCCGTCATCACCCCGCACTCCCGAGAGTTCCAGACATTGACCGGGAAAACGCTGCCGGACGCTCCGGAAGAACGCGCCGAGATCGTCCGGGAAGCTGCGAAGGCGTTCGGCGCGACGATCCTCCTCAAAGGCCATGTCGACATCGTGACCGATGGGACGCGGGTGAAGTTCAACTACACCGGGAATCCCGGGATGACGGTCGGCGGGACGGGCGACGTCCTGTGCGGGGTCGTGACCGGCCTCATGTCGAAAGGAATGTCGCCGTTCGATGCCGCGCGGCTGGGCGCCTTCACGAACGGGTATGCCGGGGACCTCGCGTTCAAGGTCAAGAGCTACGGATTGACATCCGTCGACGTCGCCGAGAACCTCGGTCGCGTCCTCGCGGAATTTCTCTGAACCTCGGCATCGCGGACTCGGCACAACCATTAGGCAGACCCGCCCTTGGAGCGACCGTGGACCTCGAACCCGTTCCCGATGAGCCCGCCCTCATGGCGGACGACATGCTCGTCGTCGCGGACCTGCACATCGGGATCGAAGAGGAGCTGCAGGAGAAGGGAATCCGCGTCCCCAGCCGTGCGGAGGTGATGGGTCGAAAGCTGATCGAGCTGGCCGACCGACGGGGCGCGACGCGCCTCGTGATCTTGGGCGACGTGAAGCACCTCGTGCCGAAGATGGCCTCCCGGGAGCGACGCGATGTCTACGTGTTCTTCCGTGACCTGGCGCCGACGTTCCGCGAGGTGTACATCGCGCAGGGCAACCACGACGGCATGTTGAAGAACATCGTGCCTCGCAGCGTGCGCTTCAAACCCGCGTACGGCTTCCGCATCGAGGACGTTGGGTTCTGCCATGGTCACGCCTGGCCGTACAAGAAAGTCATGGAAGGATCCGTCCTCGTCATGGGACACAACCATCCGGCGGCCGCGTTTCGCGACGCCTTGGGGTCCCGGCAGATCGTTCCGTGCTGGATGCGGGTGCCGTTCCTGAGGAAGCACAAACGCTACCCGAAACTCCCGCGGGAGGCGATCGTCGTCCCGTCCTTCAACGAACTGTGCGGGGGAATGCCGGTGAACGATGTCCGCGCCCGGTTCATCGGGCCCCTGTTCGACGAGGACCTCGTCCGGGTGGAGGATGCGTCCGTCCACCTCCTCGACGGCACGAACCTCGGACGATTGCGGGACATCAAAGTGGATCTGGGATTTCGGCCGGAGGACTACCGACAGTGAGGTGATCGACGGAGATGCGGTGGAAGTGGCGGCTGGGTTTCCTCGTAATCGCAGCCCTGGAAATTCCGTTCGTGCTGTGGATCTCGACCGCGATGGCCGCGCCCCCGGAAATCCTCCTGTACGCAGGCGGGATCCTCGCGCTCGTGCTGATGGCGATGCTCGTCGTCCGGCCGCTTCTGTTCACGTTCCTAATCGTGTGGCTTGGCGGCGTGATGGGTTCGGCGTGGTATTTCGTCCGCTATCTGCCGCCGACCGCGGCGCTCGGAGTCGGGGCGACCCTATCCACGATCGTGTCGGCGGTCGGCGCGCCCGTCGTGTCGCGCGCGTTCGGCCTCGTCCTCCGACAACGACTCTGGATTCGGCACTAGGGGAGGACGGATGGGCCCGGCCGGAATTGAACCGACGATCTCGACTTTGTAAGAGTCGCATCATAACCACTAGACCACGGGCCCGCGGTGCGAACGGTCGCGGCGTCCATTAAGGCTTATGGGAGCGTTCAGTCCAAGTCTCTCGAGGCCGCCTGCGCGAATCGCGAAATCGCCGAATCGAGATCCGAGACCACACGCTCGGGAGGTACGACGATGACCACCATGGCGCGTCGGCCGATTTCCTGGATGACGACGGTCGCGTCATTGGA
>DATGWB010000003.1:0-5087 GCA_035299725.1 Thermoplasmata archaeon | reverse complement strand
GAACGCGGCCACGTACGCCGCGTTGTCCCTATGCGGCGGATTCGACTGAAGAGCAATCGCGCCGACCGCCAGGGCAATGAGGATGTATCCGGCCTGAGCGATGCTGGAGTACGCGAGCATCCGTTTGATCGACCGCTGCGGGATCGCGACGACGTTCCCGACCGTCTGCGTCACGATCGCGAGGATCGCCAAGGTCGCGACCCAGTCGACCTGGACGCTCAGGAGGCCGATCAGGAAGACGCGGAACAGCGCCACGATCCCGACGTTCTTCGAGGCGGACGTCAGGAGGACGCTGATCGTCGTCGGAGAGCCCTGGTACACGTCCGGGGCCCACATGTGGAACGGCACGACGGCCACCTTGAACCCGAAGCCCGCGATCAAGAGGACGAGGGCGATGATCAGCGGCGGTTCGATCTCCGGATGGCCGGCGAGCGTCAGGCCGTTCCGAAGGACCAAGAGGTCCGTGGTCGTCGTCCCGATCGAGGTCGTGCCGGCGATCCCGTAGATCAACGAGATGCCGAAGAGGATGATCCCGGAGCTGACCGCCCCGATGATGAAGAACTTCACCGCCGCCTCGGTCGCCTGCTTATCCTTCTTCCGGAACGCGACGAGGGCGAAGGTGCTCAGGCTCGAGGTCTCGAAGGCGAGGAAGAGGACGAACAGGTCCGTCGCGGCCGCGGTGAACATCATCCCGACGACCGCCAAGAGCATGAGGGCGTAGTACTCCCCCTGGTGCGGCTCGTCGGCGTGGATGAAACCGCGCGAGGCGACGATCGCCAGGAAGGCGACGAACTGGAACATCAACTGGAAGAACAGCGCGAATGTGTCGACCCGCATCTTCAGCTCGACGGCGAAGTACCCTTCCTTCCCTACAGGGGACGGCCAGACCGAGAGGTTCAGCGCCCGACCGATGCCGAGGCCCATCATGTCGAGGGTGACGAAGATCGCGAGGCCCGTGCCGATGACGGAAAAGGCCCACAACAGGTCGGGCCGCTTCCGCCAGGCGAACCCGAGGACCGCGGACGCGAGCGCGGTCGCGACGAGGATCGCCTCCGGCAAGAAGACGCCGTAGCTCGACACGTCAGAGGCCCCCGAGGATCCCCTGGGCCCAGTTCGAGATCAGGGACAGGAACAGGACCGGGACGATCCCGAAGACCGCGAATGCCGCCACGAGAACCGCGAGGGGGGCCATCTCGAACCGATGCAGGTCCGGCATCGCCTCCCATTTCGGGTTGGGGGGTCCGAAGATCGCGCGCTGCATCGCCCAGATGTAGTACGCCGCCGTCAGAATGACGGTCAGGATCGGGACGAACACGAGCAAGCCGAACGCCGCATAGACACCGAGGAACACGCTGAACTCCGCGACGAACCCGACGAGTCCGGGGAGGCCGAGGGACGCCATGAACGAGATCATCATGAACGTCGCCATGCGCGGCGCCCGTTTCGCGATGCCGCCCAGCTCCGAGATGTTGCGCGTGCCGAGCTTGTGGCCGAGCGAGCCCGCGACCATGAACAGCGCGGCCGACACGAGGCCGTGGGCGAACATCTGGAAGACCGCGCCCGTGAGGCCGAGGACGGCGCCGCGGCCGCTGATCGTGAAGCCGTAGACCCCGGCGGCGATGCCGAGCGTCACGAACCCCATGTGGCTCACGCTCGAGAACGCGACCATCCGTTTGAGGTCGTCCTGGGCCAGGCACACGATCGCGCCGTACAGGATCGAGATCACCCCGGCGAGTGCGAGGAGCCAGTACATGTCGATCGCGGCTTTCGGGATCATCTGGACGTTGAACCGGATCAGCCCGTATCCGCCGAGCTTTAGCAGGACCCCGGCCAAGATGACGGAGCCGCCGGTCGGCGCCTCCACGTGGGCGTCAGGCAGCCACGTGTGCAACGGCCACGTGGGGAGTTTGGTCCCGAACGCGATGAGGAGCGCGACGAACATCAGGTCGCCGATCGTCCCCGCGGGAATCGGCGTGGTTGCGATGATCTGCCGCATGTCGAACGTGTGCGGGTTCGAGTAGAAGTAGAAGGCGAAGATCGCGACGAGGAGCGGGAGGCTCGCGAGGAATGTGTACATGAAGAACTTGATCGCCGCGTACTTCTTCCGCGGCCCGCCCCAGACCGCGATGAGGAAGTACATCGGGATCAGGCCGACCTCCCAGAAGACGAAGAACTGGAACAGGTCGAGCGAGAGGAAGACGCCGTTGATGGTCGTCTCCATGAACAGGAACATCGCGAAGAACGCGGGGACGCGGTGGTGCTCATCCCAGGAGATCGCGAGGGCCAGCGGCGTCAACAACGCATTAAGGAACACGAGGACGACGGAGAGCTCGTCCGCCCCCAGGATGTAGCTGATGTTCAGCGACGGGACCCATGGGCTCTGTTCGACGGCGAAGTAGGTGTGGTTCCCGGCCGTCGTCATCGTCGGCAAGGAAATCACGTTCGTCCACAGGAATCCCGTCAACAGGACCGTGGACAGACCGAGGACGACGAGGGAGAATGCGAGCGCGACGGCCCGCGCGGCGCGGTCCGATCCGGTGAGGTACGTGAAGACCGCCCCGACCGCGGGCAACAGGACGACGTACGTCAGGATCGGGAACTCGATCAGCATCTAGAGGCCTCCCAACCAGGGGAACGAGGCGCTCGTGTACGCATTGATCATCCCGAGGAACGGGACGGGGAAAAAGCCGACGAGGAAGACGAGGGCCACGAGGACGACGTACGAGACCCGCTCCCAGGGGAGGAGGTCGTGCGAATGCCCGAGCTTTTCGGGTACGTCACCGAAGAGGATGCGCTGCATCGTGTAGACGTAATACGCGGCCGTCACGACGATCGAGATTAGCGGGATGATGATCAGCCGGCGCATCTCCCCGAGATTCGGCGATCCGTACGCGCCGACGAAGACCATGAACTCGGACCAGAACGAATTGAGGCCGGGCAAACCAAGGGACGCGAAGAACCCGATCGCCAGGATGAGGGAGAACTGCGGCATGACTTTCGCGAGGCCCTGGAGGTCGGGAATGTCCCGCGTCCCGGTCGCATGCTTCACGGATCCGGCGAGCATGAACAGGATCGCGGTGATGATCCCGTGGTTGAAGAGCTGGAAGATTGCCCCTTGGACGCCGATGACCGTGAGGCTGGACGCCCCGAGGAGCACGAACCCCATGTGGCCCACGGAGCTGTACGCGATGAGCCGCTTGAGGTCGACCTGTGCGAGGCACACGAACGCCGCGTAGACCATCGAGACCGTCCCGAGAATCGCGAGGACCCACCAGAGATTTTTCATCGCCTCCGGGAGCATCCCGAGGTTGATCCGGAAGATCCCGTAGCCGCCCATCTTCAACAGGACGCCGGCCAGGAGGACGGAGCCGCCGGTTGGCGCCTCGACGTGGGCGTCAGGCAGCCACGTGTGGAACGGGAACGACGGCAACTTGACGATGAAGCCGAACAGGAAGACGGCGAAGATCGGGATCTGCAGGGCGAGGGAGAGGTACGTCGCGAGCCCTCCGGTCTCGTGGCGCAACGCGCCGTGGAGGAACGCGGTCATGTCGAGCGTATTCGTGGGGTTCCCGTACACCGCGTTGTTCACGCCGGCGCTGTTGAAGTACAGCGTGAAGATCCCGATGAGCATGATCACGAACCCGACGTGGGTGAAGATCAGGAACTTCAGCGCCGCGTACCGGCGGTTCGTCCCTCCCCAGATCCCGATCAGGAAGAACATCGGGAGGAGGACGAGCTCCCAGAAGATCGCGAACAGGAAGAAGTCGAGCGCCATGAAGACGCCGGCGAGGGCCATCTCCAGGAACAGGAAGAGCCCGAAGAACGCGCGAGGCCGGTTCTCCTCGTCCCAGTGGAACACGAGCGCGAGCGTCGTCAGGAGGGCCGTGAGCCAGATCAGCGGGATGCTCAGGCCGTCCACGCCGACGATGTAATTGAGACCGAACTGGGAGATCCAGGTGTAGCGCTCCATGTAGAACAGCGGGACATACGCGCCCGGCGTGGGCGGCGGGGTCGCGATCGGCGGCCCGAAGAGCACGCCCCAGCTCGGGTTGATGAAGCCCAGCAGCAAGGAGGTCGCGAGCGCCGTCTCGACCAAGCTGAAGGCGAGCGCGATGAGCTTCGCCATTCGCTGGGAGGTCCCGGCGACCCAGGCGACGACCGCGCCCACGAGCGGGACAAGGATCAAGAGGCTGAGGATGTACGTCATGTTCACCGACCCAGCCCGCCGAGCCACCGCTGGAGGAAGCTCAGCCCGAACACGAGCGCGATGACGACGACGATCCCCAGGACGACGACCCACGCGTAGCTCTGCACCTGGCCGGTCTGCCGCTGCCGCAGCCGCAAGCTCGTCCGCACGGTCGCGAGGCTGACGGCGTTCACGGCCCCGTCGATGACCCGGCGGTCGAACCGGTCGCTCCCTCCGGCGACCACGACTCCGCCGCGGCCCACGCCGTTCACGATGCCGTCGATGACCTTGCGGTCGAACCAGTCCAGGGCCCGGGCCGCGTCGTACACGACCGTCCGGCCGAGCGCGTCGTACGCGTCATCGATCCAGTAGCGCTTCGTGAGCATCCGGTGGATGAACGCTCCGCCCCTCGATGCGGTGAAGCGTTCCGCCGGGATGCGTTTCGTCGCATACACGGCCCAGGCCAGGGCGAGGCCCAGGACCGCGACGCCCATCGAGACGCCTTCGAGGAGGTAGTCCTGCACCGGGATGCCGACGAGCGGGAGGCCGGCCGCCGGTGCTCCGGAGAAGATCAAGTTGCCGAATCCGCCCATCGGATACGCGAGGAGCCCGGAGACGAGCGTGAATCCCGCGAGGATAATCAACGGCGCCGTCATCACGCGCGGCGACTCGTGGGGATGGTCATGGCCGCGGTACTCCCCGTGGAACGTCATGAACCACAGGCGGAATGTGTAGAAGGCAGTTAGGAACGCGGTGCCGACGCCGAGCGCCCACAGCCAGTAGAACCCGGGATTCGCGGCGCCCGCGTCGAAGGTGACGGACAAGATCTCCCCTTTCGAGAAGAACCCGCTGAAGGGCACGATGCCGGCGAGGGCGAGACCGCCGAAGAGCATGACCTTCG
>DATGWB010000002.1:0-13590 GCA_035299725.1 Thermoplasmata archaeon | reverse complement strand
GGGGACGCAGACCTGGGCGTACCGGGGCCACGGATACTTCTGGCCGGTCACCTCGCCGAAATACCGCACCATGTCGGGCACGTTCTGGAACGCGCGGTCCAAGAACGGACCGAGCCCTTTCGGCACGTGCGCGAGGACCGGCACCCCGTCCGCGTCCCATTCCTTCGACTCGAATTCGCCGACCGCGAGGGCGATCAGGTAGTTCGAGTGCGGCTGGTCGAGCGACCAATGATAGGTCTTCGTCTTGCGGCGCTTGTCGGCGGATACGACCACGAGGTGGCCGTTGCTGAGCGCCTCGTACCTCTCGTCGACGGTCGCGAGGACCTCGGATGTGAAGCGTTGGTTCGGATAATCGTACGAGGGGAACCAGTAGCGGTTGTCCATGTCTTCTCCCTGCGTCCATGTGATGCGGGGTCGCTTCGGGTTCGCCTTGTCCGGCCCGGTGAAGAAGATCCCTTTCCGCGGCTTCGCGTCGTAGGAGATCCGAAGTTCGAAGGGTTGTCCGGCTTTTCGCGCTTTCGGAAGATGGATCGAGAGGGTCTCTCCGTGGAGCTCCCACTCGAGTTCGTGGCCCCCGTCGTCGAGGACCTTATGGATGTTCAGGTCTCCCGCGTCGAGCGCGACCTCGGTGAGGCCGTCGTTGATCGGCGAGAGGCGATGGGTGACGGTCCCGGAGATCGTGCGCGCCTGGTCATCCACAGTGATCTCGAGGCGGACGTGTTGAAGGAGGAACGTCCGGTCCCGCGGCGGATGTTCCGGCGCGTCCGGCGGCGCGAAGGCCTTCTCCCCGTCCGTCCGACCGAGTCGTCGGCACGATTCCGAAAATTCGCTCACCGAAAACCCCAGGCCATCCAGCGCGCGGCGGAACGGTCGATGTCTATTTAGGCTTGCCCCGAACCGCGCCGGTCCGGATCCACCCCTTGCCTGTTGGCCCGCAGTTCTTATGGTTCGCAACGATGTCCCGACCCCGGATGGACCACGACCGCAGCGCCGAAATCGCTGCGACGTTCGAACGGATTCGCCGGCCGTTGCGATGGCCGATGGAAAACTTTCGGCGCAAGCACATCGCGAACCGCCAATTCGTCGGCTACCGGTTCTCGCGAGTCCGACGGCATTCGACCGCAGGGTTCAGCTTCGGGTTCGCCCTTCGGAATGATTCCCTACCAGGAATCGTTGAGGCACCGGAGGTCGTCGGCTATGCGTTCGTGGAACCCGCGAATTCCGCCCTCTATCGGGACCTCGTCGAACGACGGAACGGCGCGGTGCACCGGCTGGCCTCCATGAGTCGGCGGATGGGCTGTCCGTTCGAACTTCACCCCGACGTCGCGGTCGCTGCGGTCCGCCACCGATCGGTGCGCCACGTGCCCGACGAACTCTTCGCCCTCGTGGCGTCGGACTTCTTGATGCTCTGTTACCAGCCGCTGCGAGCGGCCGGGTTCTTGGAACGGGTGACGAAGGCCACGACCGGCCCCGGCTAAGTCACGCGCCGAGCTCGAGGGCGATCGCGGCGGGAACGTGGGGCCGGTCGACGACCTCGAAGACCTTGGTCCAGTTGTCGGCGAGGTCCCGGGACACGCGGAGCACGCCGAGATCCACGAGCGCGCCGAGCCGTCGACGCGTCCGCGACGCCGGCCACCGAAACCGAATCGCCATGAACTCCACCACTGCCCGTTCTCGAGCTGCGCGGCTCGCGAAGTGCACTTGGATCGCGGTCGCGACGAGCGCGAGGTCTTCCCGTTCCTCCGGATCGCCGACGCTGCCGAGAAGCGTCCATAGCCCTCTGATTCCCGCCATGCGCCATGGATCGATTCCCGACGCCCTGTCGCTTCCGCGTGCAGGTAGTGTACCTCCACTTTCGTGAAGAAGACTTTAATTCACGCGGCCCGATACATTGACGATGCCGGTCGAGACGGAACTTGTCCCCATCGAGAACCCGGACGGGTTGAACGTGATCCTCGGCCAGACCCACTTCATCAAGACGGCCGAGGACGTTCACGAGGCGCTCGTCGGGTCCGTCCCCGGGATCAAATTCGGCGTCGCGTTCTGTGAGGCGTCCGGGCCGGCGCTCGTCCGGGTCGAAGGCAACGATGACGGCTTGAAGAGGCTCGCCGCGAAGAACGCCCTCGCGGTCGGGGCGGGCCACTTCTTCGTCGTGTTCATGAAGGAGGCGTACCCGATCAACGTCTTGCGGGCCTTGCGCGACGTGCCAGAAATCGTGACGGTGTACGCCGCGACATCGAATCCCGTCGACGTCGTCGTCGCGACGACCCGCCGCGGTCGCGGCGTCCTGGGAATCGTCGATGGCGAGCGGACGAAAGGCGTCGAGACGGAGAAAGACCGGGCGGAGCGGATCGCCTTCCTCCGGAAAATCGGGTACAAGTTGGGCTGACATGTGCCGGATGCTCGCCATCGTGAGCCGGAAGACCGCACCCGTTGACACGCTCATGGCGTTCCGCCAACTCGCCGACACCGGGAGGAACTTCCGGGACTTCGGATGTCCCCAGCCGAACCCGAAATCGGGCCACCCCGACGGCTGGGGCATCGCCTGCGTCGGCCAGGAGGGCGAATTCTACGCCCGAGGGCCCGGCCGGGCGACGGTTGATCCGAAGTACGAAGACGCAGTGCGGCGGCTGTCCCGGGTGTGCAGTCCCCCGCTGATCCTCGTAGCCCACCTTCGTTATGCATCGAAAAAGGACACGATCCAAGAGCGGTATTCCCATCCGTTCCGCCGCGAAGTAGACGGCCGGGTGATGTTCTTCGCCCACAACGGCGAGATCGAGGACTTCGGGGTCCGCGAGGGGAAGATCGACACGCAGTTCATCTATGACCGATTCGTGGATTCGCTCGGAGTCGAACAGCGGCCGCTCGCCGAGTTCAAACAGGCGATCGCGAAGGCGAAGGCCGCGATCGACGTGGAGTTCCCGCGGAAAGTCGAGTCGTACACGTTCCTGCTAATCGATGGCGACCGCGTGATCGCACACCGGGACGCCCGGACCTGCGTTCCTTACTACACCCTGCACGAGACCGCGACGGAGGACGCCCGCTTCGTCTGTTCCGAAGTCCTCCCGACCCTCCCCGGCCGCTGGCGCATGCTCCGGAACGGCGAATTCGTCGAACTCCGGCCATAACGCATCCCAGCCAAGGGTTCCTCGCGACCCGACAGAATGGGACGCACGCTCGAAACAAACGCGCGCGCGATTTGGCATAGAAAACGACGCGGCGTTAGGACGAAGGGTTAAATAATTCCTGTTTCGTAAGGATGTCATTCTTCTGTCGGGGGAGGACGGATTGCGTGCGAGAGGTAGAGATCACAACCCAGTGCCCAGAATGCCGCGGTGACCACCTCGTGCGGGACTATTCCCGCGCGGAGATCGTCTGCGAGGACTGTGGCCTCGTCCTCGACGACATGATCATCGACGAAGGTCCGGAGTGGCGGGCCTTCGACTCGGAGCAACGGGAGTCGCGGGAGCGGGCCGGGCCGCCGAGCACCATCATGGCCCACGACAAGGGCCTCTCGACTTCCATCGGATGGCGGAACAAGGACGCCTATGGCCGGCAGATTCCGCACAAGTCGCGGGCTCAGATCTACCGACTCCGGAAGTGGCAGCACCGCATCCGGACGTCGAAGAGCGGGGAGCGCTCCCTGGCCCAGGGCCTCACCGAGATCAACACGATGGCCTCGAAGATGGGTTTGCCGCGCCACGTGCGCGAGAACGCCGCGGTCCTGTACCGACGGGCGTCGACCAAGAACCTTGTCCGGGGACGGTCGATCGACGAGGTCGTCGCCGCGACTCTGTACGCGTCGTGCCGCCAGTCTGGCGTGCCGCGAACCCTCGACGAGATCGCCTCGAAGTCGAGCGTGGACCGCAAGTCGATCGGACGGACGTATCGGACCCTGGTCCGGGAACTCGGACTCAAGCTGCTCCCGCAGAGCCCACGCGACTACATCGCCCGGTTCTGCAACCGCCTCGAACTGGACATGGATGTCCAGCGGAAGGCGAAGGAGATCCTCGACAAGGTCGAGAAGGACGAGCTCGCGTCCGGCGTGGCGCCGAGCGGCGTCGCGGCCGCAACGATCTACATCTCCGCGATCCTGTGCAACAAGCCGTGCACTCAGAAAGAGGTCGCCGAGGTGGCCGGGGTGACGGAAGTCACGATTCGAAACCGATACAAGCGGATCTCCGTGGCGATCGGCATGGTCAGGTAGGGAACTCGTCGACTCGGGTTGACCCTCGCAGCGGGAAGCAGTCCAGTCAGCGCCCTAAGAAGAACCAGATCAAACCGAATGATAGGAAAAACAGGATCGCCACGACGGCCAAAACAATCCAACCGGCTCCGGCAGGTGCCAGGGGCGACTCCACCCGCGCAGGATAGACGGGGATGATCCGGTCCGATGCCACGATGCCGACGCTCGTCGGATCATCCGCCCTTGGGTCCTTGATCCGCCCTCCCCTCAAAGATGAAAGGGCTTCCGCGCTTATCATGATGGCGTTCGTGCGAGGACTCGACAACCTTTAAGGACAAGCATTCTTTCCGTGAGGCGCGTGACCTCAGACACAATCGAGAAAGGGGACATCGTCTGGATTGAGTACGACGCCTGGACGGTGAATCCCAACGGGACCTCGACCCTCTTCGACACGACCCACGACGAGGTCGCGAAGAAAGAGGGGAAGTTCGACGAGAAAAAAGTCTACATCGAGGTCCCCGTGGTCGTCGGCCGTGGTCGCTTGTTCGAAGGCCTCGAGGCCTCCCTCGTCGGGGCGAAGGTCGGGGAGACCATTGAGGTGCTGATTCCCCCGGAAAGAGGTGCAGGGGTCCGAGACCCGCGGCTCGTCGAGCTTCGGACGGAACGGGAATTTCTCCGGCAAGAGATCAGCCCGGAAGTCGGGCTGGAAGTCTCGATCAGCGGGAAACACGGCGTCGTCACCGCCGCGAGCGCCGGTCGCGTCCGAGTCGACTTCAACAACCCGCTTGCGGGCAAGACGTTGAAGTACGCGGTGAAGGCGACGCGGAAGGCCAAGACGCCGGAGGAGCGCGTGCGCGCGGTCATCGACATGGACTATGGCCTCGCGGATCAGTTCAAGCTCGATCTGAAGGGCGGGAGTGCGGAAGTCCATCTCCCGGATGTCTGCAAGACGGATGAGAAGTGGTTCGTGTCGAAGTTCCGTGTCGTGGCCGATCTTCGGGAGCTCTCCGATCTCAAGACGATCCGCTTCATCGAGGAATACGAGAAGAAAGAGACGAAGGCCGAGCCGAAGGCGGAAGCGAAGGAAGCCAAGGTCCCCGCAAAGGCCGCGAAGGAAGCCCTGCCGGTCGAAGCCGCGACGAAGAAACCGAGGAAACGTGCGACCGCGACGAAAGCGAAACCGGCGGGGAAGGCTCGGACGGAAGAGGAGCTTCCGGCATCCGAGAAGGCGCCCGAAGAACTCTGAGCCACGACAGTCCGACACGAATCTCGATGAGACGCCTGGGTCCGGGACCCGATGCGTCGAAGGCTTAATGGTGGCTCAGGACCTCGTCGCATCGCTCGGGTAGCCTAGCACGGAAAGGGCACCCGCCTCCTAAGCGGGTTATCTGGGGTTCAAATCCCCACCCGAGCGTTGCCCGGCGGGGCCGCGAGGCACGCCTCCGATCCAGGAGATTTCTCTGGCATTTGAACGCCGGGAGTCGTCCGAGCGTGGTCTCATCTACAAGTAGAACGGACGTCTGAGGACGGCAAGGCGATCGCACATGGCGGAGACAAAAACGATTCTGGTGGCGGGAGCGACGGGACAGCAAGGCGGGACGGTCGCTCGCAGCCTCCTCAAGCGAGGACATCGAGTCATCGGCCTCACCCGAAGCGCCTCGAAGTTGAACGCTCTCGCCGCCGCGGGAATCGAAGGCGTTCAGGGGGATCTCACCCAACGCGCGAGCCTCACCCCAGTCGTTCGGAATGTGGATGGCTTCTTCATCGTCACGACACCGTTCGGGCCCGACTTCTCCGTGCACCCGGAGTGGGAGGTCCAGCAAGGCACAACGGCAATCGATGCCGCGAAAGCCGCATCGGTTCGGCACGTCGTCCTATCGAGCGTCGCCTCGGCAGACCGGAATACCGGTATCCCGCATTTCGAGTCCAAGGCAAAGGTGGAACAATACTTGAGGGCCTCGCGGGTCCCGCACACGATCACGCGGCCCGTCGCCTTCATGGACAACTACGCGAGCCCCTGGATGACATCGTCCCTCCAGCGAGGGATCATGGAGGTTCCTCTCCCTCCGACGACGCGCCAGCAGCTCGTCGCGGTGAAGGACATCGGGGAGTTCGTTGCCCGGGCGTTCGACGACCCGAAGGCGGCCATCGGCAAGACCGTGGAGCTGGCCGGCGAAGAGTTGGCCTTCGGAGACCTCCCGGCAGCGCTATCGAAGAAACTGGGACATCCGATTCGTTATGTCGAACAGCCCGAGGAAGAGGCCCGGGAGCGGATGGGCGACGACGGATTCCGGATGTTTCAGTTCTTCAAGACGATCGGGTACCACGTCGACATCTCCGCCCTGGAAAAAGCTTGGGGCTACCACATGACCCGGTTCCAAGAGTTCCTCGACGCCGTCGATTGGCAGCAGCTTGGCTCAGGCCAGTGGCCTAGCGCTCCGTAGAGGGACCGAACCTCAACAGTTTCCGCGCAGCGGCATGCGGATCGATCTGCCGAGCGGCGACATCCTCGGCGAGCTTGTCGAACGTGCGGCCGGAGCGCGACCCTTCCGAGACCTGGCGGACCAGGAGACGCTGCACGTTCTCGAGGATCTCGAGTCGCGCCCGAGCGACCTCCCGCTTCACGCGCCCTCCGCTCTGGTCCAGGTACGACGCGTGCTTCTCGATCGCGCCGGCTAGGTCGTCGACTCCGCGGCCCTCGAGGGCGGCGGTCCGGATGATCGGCGGCGTCCAACCGTCTCGCATCTCCAGCTGGAACTTCAGGTTCGCGACGAGCACGTCCGCGTTCCCGAGGTCGACCTTGTTCACAACGTAGACGTCGCCGATCTCGAGGATCCCGGCCTTCATCGTCTGCACGACATCGCCGGTCAGGGGCATTTCCACGACGACCGTCGTGTGCGCACGACTCGCAATCTCCACCTCGCTCTGCCCCGCCCCGACCGTTTCGACGAAGATGAGGTTCGAGCCCATCGCGTCCAGGACCCGGACCGCATCGAAGGTCGCCAAGGCCAAGCCGCCGGCATGGCCTCGCGTGGCCATCGATCGGATGAAGACCCCGGCGTCCACACCCGTGTCGGCCATGCGAATTCGATCTCCTAGGACGGCACCGCCGGTGTACGGCGACGTCGGGTCGACCGCCACGACACCCACCGTCCTGCCGCGCGATCGGAACGTCCGGACGAGCCGGTTGATCAACGAGCTCTTCCCCACACCCGGCGGGCCCGTGAAGCCCACGACGTGCGCGCGGCCGGTGTGCGGGTAGATGCGCGCGAGGGCTTCGACGGCCTCCGGTTCATCGTCCTCGATCAGGGAGATGAGCTTTCCCGCCGACCGCTTGTCCCCTTTGAGAAGCGAGTCGACGAGACCTCGGACGGAGTCGCGCGAACCTTTCGCCGGCACGGGGCTCACGCCCCCTTGTCCGCCTTCTCGAAGAACGAGACGATGACGCTCAGCGGCGTGCCGGGTCCGAAGACCGCCTTGACCCCGGCCCGTTTCAGCTTCGGCACGTCGTCCTCCGGGATGATGCCGCCGCCGACCACGACGATGTCTCCGGATTTCCGCTTCTTCAGGAGGCGGACGACTTCGGGGAACAACGTCATGTGCGCGCCGCTGAGGGACGACAGGCCGATCGCGTCGACGTCCTCCTGGATGGCGGCCTCGACGATGTCCTCCGGCGTCTGGCGCAGGCCGGTGTAGATCACTTCCATGCCGGCGTCCCGCAAGGCCCGGGCGACGACCTTCGCCCCTCGGTCGTGGCCATCAAGTCCGGGCTTCGCGATCAGGACGCGGATCTTCTTCCCGATCGGACCACCTCAGTAGAGGAGGGGCTCCTCCCAGACGCCGAACACCTCGCGCATCACGTCGCAGATTTCCCCGAGCGTCGCCTTCGCGCGCACCGCGTCGAGGATGAACGGCATCGTATTGTCGTCGCCCTCGCACGCTTTGCGCAGACGGTCGAGCGCCCGCGTGTGCTTCTTCGCGTCTCTCGTCCGCCGAAGCTTCCGGAGGCGGTCCACCTGCGCCTTGAACGACGCTTCGCTCACACGGAGCGGCTCCACCTCGGTCTGTTCGTCGACGACGAAATCGTTGACGCCAACGATCGTCCGCTCCTTGTCCTCCACTTCCCGCTGGTATCGGTACGCCGAGTTCGCGATCTCCTGCTGGAAGAATCCCTTCCGGATGGCGGGGATCACGCCCCCGAGGTCCTGAATCCGATCGAAGGTGCGATACGCATCCTCCTCGAGTTCGTCCGTCAGGGCCTCGAGGAAGTACGAGCCGCCGAACGGGTCGACGGTGTTTGCAGCCCCGCTCTCGTGGGCGAGGATCTGCTGGGTCCGCAACGCAATCCGCGCGGCCTTCTCGTTCGGGACCTGGTACGCCTCGTCGTACGCGTTCGTGTGGAGGGACTGCGTTCCGCCGAGGACCGCCGCGAGCGCCTGGATCGTGGTGCGGACGATGTTGATCTCCGGCTGCTGGGCCGTGAGGCTCACTCCCGCGGTCTGCGTGTGGAACCGCAACAGCCACGATCGCGGATTCTTCGCGCCGAAGGTGTCCCGCATCTCGCGCGCCCAGATGCGTCGCGCCGCTCGGTACTTGGCGAGCTCTTCGAACAGATCGTTGTGCGCGTTGAAGAAGAACGAAAGACGGGGTGCGAAGTCGTCCACCCGGAGGCCGCGGTCGATCCCCCAGCGGACGTATTCCATGCCGTTCGCGAGGGTGAACGCGAGTTCCTGGGCGGCCGTCGCTCCGGCCTCGCGGATGTGGTAGCCGCTGATCGAGATCGTGTTCCACCCGGGCACCTGCTTGGTGCCGAATTCGAAGGTGTCCACGACGAGCCGCATCGAGGGCTCGGGCGGGTAGATCCACTCTTTCTGGGCCTGGTATTCCTTCAGGATGTCGTTCTGGATCGTGCCGCGAAGTCTCGTCCACGCCACGCCGCGGTCCTCGGCCATTACGAGATACATGGCCCAGATCACGGAGGCCGGGCTGTTGATCGTCATCGAGGTGCTGACGTCCCCGACCTCAATCCCGCGGAACAGGATCTTCATGTCGTCGAGCGAGGAGACCGCGACCCCGCACGTCCCGAACTCGCCTTTCGCTTCGCGCTCGTCCGTGTCGTAGCCGTAGAGGGTCGGCATGTCGAACGCGACGCTCAGGCCCGTCTCCCCGTGCGAAATCAGATACTTGAACCGCCGGTTCGTGTCCTCCGCGCTCCCGTAGCCGGCGAACATCCGCATTGTCCAAAGGCGACCGCGGTACATCGTCGGATGGATTCCGCGGGTGTAGGGAAACTCGCCCGGCGAGCCGAGACGCTCCTGGTCCGTCTTCCCGGCGAGATCGAGTGGCGTGTACAAACGCTTCACGGGCCGGCTCGAGGTCGTCAGAAATTCCTTGCGGCGCTCGGGGTGGGACGCGAGCGCATCCCGTAGCGTGGTCTCCTCCCACCGCTTCAATTCCTTCTCGAGGACCTTTCGTTCGTCCTCGTCCCGCATGAGCGCCTCGCGTGGTTTCAAAGGCCCGTGCCTATAAGATGGTTGCGCCGTTCACTCGGTCGCCGTCGACTCAACAATCGTTTTCGCGAGGCCTTGGAAGGCCTGCTCGACGTTCTCGCCGGTTTTCGCCGACGTGTACATGACCGGGCACTCGTACGACGCTAGGACGGTCGACGCATCTTCCGTGTTGACCTCGCGGCGATGCGCGAGATCCGTCTTGTTCCCGAGGGCATACACCGGGACGGGACCGACCGAATCCCGAACGCCGTCGATCCACTTCGTCAGGTCCCGGAGCGACTGCGCGCGGGTCATGTCGAAGACCGCCAGGACGCCCTTGGCGCCGTGGAAGTACGCCTCCTTGAAGAGCTGGAGGAACGTGCGCTTGCCCATGATGTCCAGGATCATCATGTCGACCTGGACCGGACGGCCCTGCATCGAACCCAGGGCGACCGTCTTCTTCGAGACGACCGCACCAAGCGTCCGGATGTACGATTCGTCGAACGCGCCGGACACGAATCGATGGATGAGGCTCGTCTTGCCGACGCCTTCCTCGCCGACGAGGCAGATCTTGAACTTGAAGGTCTTCGACTCCGGGTCCATCGTCGGCCGACGCATCATGGCAATCCGCGATACCCGACCGGGGGGTTATCAAGCCGTCGGCCCGATTTTCAGAATCGGGAACGGACCGGTTCGAATCCCTCAATGTCGGCGATCGTACCCGTCCGCGCTTCCCGCGGCTTGAGCTTCGCTCGGACGGCCATTCCTGCACGGGCCTGATCCTGTGGCGCGAGGAGGCGATGGACGAGCCCACCGCGAATCCCCTCGAACGTCACGAACGCCCATGCTTGCGGGTGCGACAGCGGCGCCCCGGTCCGGTCCACGTGTGCGACGGTGATCGCCGCGACCCGCCCCGTTTTCGGCACGTCGACGTATTCGGTCAGCTCGGCGAAGCAGTCCTCGCAGAACATCCGCGGGGGGAGGTAGTCGAGCTGGCATGCGGTGCACCGCGAGGCCAGCATCTTGCCCTCGTCGCGCAGCGCGACGAAGAACCGTTCGCCCGCGACCCCCGAAGTGTAGATGTAGTCCGCCTCGACGTTTCCCTCCCAGTGGCGGAACTTCCGCGCGTCCGTCGTCCGATCCAAGAACGTCATCGCTCTCCCTCCCGGAGCGGTCGGAAGTAGCGGATGTCGAGGACGCTCCCCTGCCGCTCCTGGGCCGGCTTCCATTCGGCCTTGACCCGCATTCCGATCCGGATCTCGTCCTTCGTCATCTCGCCGAAGAAATGCATCATCCCCATCTTGGCCGTCGCCCCATCGAGGCTCACGACCCCGACGAGGATCGGTTCCGCGATCCGCTTGGCATCCGTGTCGAGGTAGGAGACCGAAAAGGTCTCGATTGTTCCCGTGTCCCGAATGAAGGTCCACTCGTTCGTGGGCCGGAAGCACTCCTCGCAGAACATGCGCGGCGGAAAGAGGATGCGCTCGCATCGGTGACAGGATCGCGCGATGAGCCGACCGTTCTGGAGTTCCGCGAGGAATCGCGACATCGCTTCGCCCGCGGACCATGCGTACTTCGCATCCGGACGGAATCGAGTCTGCGTCACCTTCCGTTCGTATAGGTCGGCCGCGCTGAGCTCGACCCCCGGCCACCGCGAGATCCGCGCGGTCATGCCTTCATCACCACCACAGACCCGTACTGCATCAGGTCCCCCCAGGCCTGCGATACGCCGGTGTGGACCTCGTGCGGGATCTGTCGCTTGCCCGCCTGGCCGGTGAGCTGCCAGAAGAGTTCGCCGATCTTCATCCCCATCGTCGCGGCGATCGGATTGCCGACGCCGAGGAGGCCTCCCGAGGGGCAGACCGGCAGCTTCCCATCGCGCTCAGTCACGCCCTCTCGCGTCAGGATCGGCGCCTCGCCTTTGTCCGCGAGGAGCAGTCCCTCGAGGTGGTGCAGTTCCTTGTAATCGAACGGATCGTATGGCTCCGCGAAATCGATCTGTCGGCGGGGCTCGTCGATCTTCGCCATCTTATAGGCGTGCTTCGCGGCCCGAGCGACGTACTCCGGGAAGACGAGATCCCGATCGGTCCACATCGTCGAGTCGATGCACCATCCGACCCCGGAGATCCAGGCCCGATCTTTGATCCGCCGCTTCCGGATGAAATCCTCCGAGGCTAGGACGACGGCGGAGGCGCCATCGCTCGGCGGACTGATGTCGAGCCGCTGGACAGGCCACGCCATCACCTCGCTGTTCAGGACATCGTCCACCGTGATATTCGGGTCGGCGAGCTGGGCGCACGGATGGCCCACCGCGTTCCGTTTGTTCTTGACCGCGACGCGGGCGATATCCTCCTTCTTCACCCCGTACACGGTCATGTAGCGATTCATCTCCATCGCGAAGATCCAGACGAGGTTCGGCTTGAGCGGGCGGTCGAGAATCGGATCCCAGATGTGGGCGAAGACGCTTTGGGGATGCGGTTGGCACGAGGACATCTTCTCCTCGTTCACCACGAGCACGACATCCGCGAGACCGGAGGCGACGTGCCACCAACCCGCGATCGTGCTGAACACGCCGGTGCCGCCCCCGGTGAAGACGCGCGTGTACGGTTTCCGGTAGCCCCCGGATCCGTCAAGCAGGTATTCGCCCTTCATCGCGACGCCATCGAAGGCATCCGGCGCGGTCCCGCAGACGACCATGTCGACGTCGCCTCGGGTGAGCCCGGCGGAATCGAGGGCCATCTTCGTCGCCTCGAAGCAGAGTTCCTTGCCGGTCTCCTCGAGCCGCCGGCGGAAGAGCGTCATGCCGGCCCCGATCACGCCGACCTTCGTCACCCGGGGACCTCCAGGATGGCCACAGCGCCCGTCGCGCTCGGAATGAACCTCCACGACTGCGCGACGCCGACACGCACGCCATCGAGTTGCCGGACGCCGGCATCGCCGCGAAGCTGGAGCGCGACCTCGGCCGCGCGGTGGAGTCCGGTGGCTTCGAAGACGTTCCCGCACCCGAGCGATCCGCCGGACACGTTCACGGGCAACCGGCCCTCTGGGCCATAGTCGCCGCGAACGACCCGCTTCCCCGCTTCGCCTTTCTTCGCGAGGCCGAGGGACTCGAGATGTTGCAGCTCCTTGTACGAGAACCGGTCGTCGACTTCCGCAACGTCGATCTCCGTGGCCGGTCGCCGGAGCTTCGCCAATCGGTACGCCATCTCGGCGGCGAGCCGCGTGTAGGCCGCGTCGGACCAATCCCTCGTCTCGAGGCTCGGAGAATCGCTCGCCCAACCGACGCCACGGATCCAGACCGGATTCGAGTGCAACTTCTTCGCGGCGCGTTCCGACGCCAGGACGAGAACGACGCATCCGTCCGCCGGATTCGAGATATCGAGTGCGCGGAGCGGGGCGAACCGTTCCGGAGACCGCAGCGCATCCTCCACGTCCACCGCGGCGCCGTAGGCCGCGAGCGGGTTCCTCAAAGCGTTTCCGTGGTTCTTCGCAACGACACTAGCCAGGGCCTTCAGCGATGTATGCGTCGCCCGGAGGTACGCGTCGGCTTCGAGACCCGCGACGACGAACGGATGGGCTCCGAGCGGCTTGTTCCAGATCGGATCGAGCGCGTGCTCGATGACGCCGTCGAGTGTCACGATGTCGGATGCTTTGCTGTGCGCCTCCACGACGGCGACGTCGACGAGGCCCGTTTGGATTTGCATATAGGCGTTCGCGAGACCCTGCAGGCCATCGCCGGAGACCGTGCAGGTCGGCCGGAGCGCCGCCCCGAGCTGGTCGGGGACGAACTCGTCGAAGATCCCGAATCCTTCGTAGTAGTCCTCGGCGCACGTCAGGAACGAGTCCACGTCCTCGCGCGGGTTGATCTCCGCGTCCGCATAAGCCCGCGACGCGGCCTCGAACATCAATTCCTTC
>DATGWB010000001.1:0-4695 GCA_035299725.1 Thermoplasmata archaeon | reverse complement strand
CGGGTTCGGAATCACGATCCCGGTCCTGCCGACCCTGATCCGGAGTTTCTCTCCCGATCCCGCTCAAGGCACCGCGATCTTCGGGCTCCTCGTGACGATCTTCGGCCTGATGCAGTTCCTCTTCTCCCCGCTCATCGGCGTCTTGTCAGACCGGTACGGCCGCCGCCCGGTCTTGATCCTGTCCGGCTTCGGCCTCGGCATCGACTACATGATCATGGCCCTCGCGCCGAACTTGGAATGGTTCTTCGTCGGCCGGATCTTGTCCGGGATCACCTCCTCGAGCTACGCGACCGCCGCCGCGTACGTCGCCGACGTCACCCCCGTGGAGCGCCGCGCCGCCGCATTCGGCATGGTCGGCGCGATGTGGGGCATCGGCTTCATCCTCGGTCCTGCGATCGGCGGGGTCGTCGGGGAGTTCGGCCTCCGTCTCCCGTTCTGGGTCGCAGCGGCCTGTTCGGTCGCCAGCGCCAGCTATGGCCTGTTCGTCCTCCCGGAGTCGCTCTCGCCGGAGAACCGCCAATCGTTCGCCTGGCGTCGCGCGAATCCGGCCGGGTCGCTTACCCTCCTCCGCTCCCATCGGGACCTCTTCGGACTCGGCGCCGTCACCTTCGTCCAGTTCCTGGCGTTCCAGGCCCTCCCGACGGTCTTCGTCCTGTACTCTCATGATCGCTACGGCTGGACGCCGTTCGATGTCGGCTTGTCCCTCACCCTCGTGGGGGGGTTGGGCATCCTGGTCCAAGGAGGCCTCGTGAAGCGATTCATTGCGCGTTTCGGCGAGCGGGCTGCTCTCCTGACCGCCTTGCTCGCCGGGACCGCGGCTCTCGTCATCTGGGGCCTCGCCCCGAATGGCCTCGTCTTCCTCCTCACCGCGTTCGTGTTTGCGCCGATCGGGTTTGCCGCGCCCGCATTGCAGAGCCTCATGACGCGGCGCGTTCGTCCATCGGAGCAGGGCCAGCTCCAAGGCGCCAACGCGAGCATCGCCGGGCTCACGGGGGCCGTCGGTCCGATTTTCTTCGGATTGATATACGCCTGGGCGATCGGCTTCCGGGGTCAGGTCGACATCCTCGGTCTGCCGTTCTTCGTCGCCGCGATCCTCATGCTCGGATCGGCGGGCCTCGCGGTTCGGGTCACGCGAGCGGCCGCGGTGGAGGCGGCAATCGGAGCGCCCGCCGGTGGGGATGGCGTCTCGACGACGACCGATGACCCGTAGGGCGTCGCAAAGATTCCCGCGTCCTTTATCGTCCTCCGCCCGTTCCCCGCGGCACGGTCTCCTCCATGGCCACGAAATGGAAAATGTCCGGATCCCTCCTTGGCGAGTGCAATTGCGACTGGGGATGCCCGTGCAGCTTCGACGCACCGCCGTCGCACGGCAGCTGTCGCGGCGTGTACACGTGGGTCATCGAAAAGGGGACATACGGCGACGTGAAACTCGATGGCTGCAGCGTCGCTCTCCCAGGAATATGGCCCGGGGCGGTCCAACTCGGCCATGGCACGCAGCTCGTGCTCATCGACGGCCGGGCGACGCCCGCGCAACGGAAGGCGCTCGAAACGCTTGGCAAGGGACTGGCGGGCGGCCCGTTCGCCGTGTTCGCGTCCGTCACCGAACGCTGGCTCCCCACGATCGTGGCGCCGTTCGACGTCCGGCTCAACGGGATCCGGTCCACAGTCCGTGTCGATTCGGGAAAGGTCTATGAGCTCGCGCTCTCGAGAATCAAGAACCCCGTTACGGGAGATGAGGAAGAGCTGTACCTGGACAAGCCCACCGGTTTCACCGCGAAGCGCTCGGAACTCGGCTTGTCGACTGTGTCTCGCTTCAAGGCTCCCGGACTCGAGTACGACAACTCGGGACAATACGCGGAGTTCAGCAAGTTCTTGTATGCGGGGCCGTGAACGGCGGAGCCGCGGGGAACTCATTCTCCAATCGTCGCCGTGATGGCGAAGAAGCCGGCGACCGCCAAGATGACGGCGACGCTGGCCAGCCCGCTGAACGGAGCGATGAGCAACGCGACTCCGTATGACAACGGAGCGACGCGGTACTGACGTGTGATCGTGTTCGCTTGCTGGTCGGTGACGTCCCGTCCGAGGAGACGACGACCGGCGGGTCGATTTGAAGATGCCCCCGCAATACGCCCGCGGATGCCCCTTGGAGTCGAACGCCAAGATACCGAAATCCCGGACGTCAGCGAGCCGCGTCCCGCTCACGGGTGGCGCTGAATGTATTCCCGGATGGCCGCCTTCGCGAGGGAATACAGGCTAAGCCGTTTGCGCTTGCAGTACGAGCGTATCGTCGCGAATTCTTTCTTCCCAAAAACCGTGACGATTCGATACACGGAACACCGCCGGGCGCCCGGATACATTTTAGCTAGATGAAACTATATGGCACGTGCTTTGCACGCGTAGCTATGCACTATTGGATAGGCACTACTATATAGTCGCTATGCCATAGAGCCACGCAGGAGGGATGGGCATAGAAGACCTGGAGAAACCATACGACCTCTCCTTGGTCGTTCGGTCCCAAATCGACGCTTGGATTGCAGACCTCGAAGTCCTGAGCTGGGATCCGCGGGTCCGAAAATTCGCCGAACTCCGGGAGAAGCTCTTCTCGGCCGATCCTTGGAGTGTTGGGCCCCCCGGTGACGGGAGGATTCTCGGGAGGCGGAAGGGACTCCCGGTTCTCGACAACGAACTGTCCGCATTCAAGGCGGACGATCTGGCGGACATCGTCTTTCCAGCGCCACGGGCGGGTCCGAGGTGAGGTATGGTCGGGGTCCTGAAGGACCTGTCTCCCGGAGCCGTGGCGCGAGCCATCGAATGGAATTTGTTCGGATTGTACGCGACGTTCGACCGGATCCCCGGCGCCCGCGTCGACCATGAAGCGCATCTCATGCGGGTCTCCACGGGCCTCCCCCATGAGCTGCTGAATGGGATCTTCCGCGCACAGTTCCCCACGGACGACATCGATGTGTCGATCGAGGAGGCCATCGGGGACTTTCGGTCTCGAGAGCTACCGATGATCTGGTGGACGGGTCCGTCCTCCCAGCCGCCGGAGCTGGGCAAGTATCTCGAGAATGTCGGGCTCGTCCACGCCGGGGAGCTGAAGGGGACCGCAGTGGACCTCGACACCCTCCCGGAAACGACACCGACCGCGGACGAACTGACGGTCGAGGCGGTCCGGGACCAACCGACTCTGATGGCTTGGCTCGCTCCGCTGGCGTTCGGCTACGAATTCCCGGAGCCCGCGGCGCTCGCCTTGTTCGACCTGTTCCTCGGGTTCGGTTTCGATTCGGATGCGCCGTTCCAGCATTATCTCGGTCGATGGAAGGGCCATCCGGTCGCCACGTGCTCGATGTTCTTTGGCGCCGGTGTGGCGGGGATGCACACGGCCGTCGTCCCGGCGTATCGGGGGCAGGGGATCGCTGCCGCGCTGACCCTCACCGCGATGCTCGATGCTCGTGACGCCGGCTATCGGGTCGGCGTGGCGAACACGGCGCCGAATGGATCGACGGTCCCGGGCGAGCTGGGATTCAAGACGTATTGCCATCTCGGCCTATACATGCCGAGGGACTGGGATGGACTCGCGGCGCCGAACGGCGGCGTGGTCGGAGACGGAATCGCCCACTGACCGTGGGGACATCTCCTTCGCTAGCGACCGCCGCCCGGTCCGCTGTCGGGCCCAATCCGAGCCTTGATCCATTTCAAGACGGCGTCTCGCACCTCGGGGAACGTCTCGCGCTTGGCGCCGATCGGCTCGAACGAGTGTCCGGCGCCCGGAATCACGACGAGCTCCGCGGATCCCTTTAACTTCGGAATCTCGGCCTGCAGCCGACCGAGGTCGCAGAACGGATCGCGGTCCCCCTGGACGAACAATGCGGGCTTCACGAGGTACGGCCATTCCGGCGGATTCAGGACCTCGGGTCGGAACCGCGGGTGGAGCGGATAGCCCAGCGCGATGACTCCCGCCACATCCGGATCGGCCGAAGTCCGGGCGCACACCCGCGCACCCATCGACTTTCCGGCTGCGAAAATCCTCTGCGAGGGCAACGCCTCCCGTGCGAATCGCACGGCTCCACGGAGGTCTGCCTCCTCCCGGGACAGGTCCCTCGACGCCTGTCCCTTTGCGTCGACGTACCTGAAGTTGAACCGCAGGGCCCAGATGCCCTCGGAAGCGACGGCCTCCGCGAGCCGCCGGATCAGGGGATTGCGCAGGTCGTTCGAACGACCGTGCGTGATGACCAGGCCCGCCCTCGGACGCTCGGGGGCGTGGACGACTCCGCGAAGTTCGACTTCCGCAGATACGTCGCGAAACCGGACCTCCTTAACCTCGCTCACGCGTTCACCGCCGGAATCACCGCGCCTCGCCACTCGGCTATCATCCCGGATAACTGCTCCCGAAGCATTTAGCCCCTCGGGGCGAAGGTCTCCGCTCCCATGGCTTGGATTCGCCCCGTCGTGGATCACATCTTCCTCGTCGACCGGGGTGGTGTCCCGATGGTGCACCTCTCCCGCGGCCTCCCGACCGGCGCGGATCCGGATCTCATCGCGTCGATGTTCACCGCGATCGTGGATTTCATGAACCAGTCGTTTCACTCGATGGGCCACGGGGACGTCCGGAGCATCGAGCTCGAGGACTACCAGGTCGTGTTCGGCCGCGGCCGCCACATCTTGATGTTCCTCCTCTACCACGGTTGGGAATCG